>JAADCW010000131.1 GCA_013154225.1 Chloroflexota bacterium | reverse complement strand
GTGCAGGCTTCCACATCCAGCCTGTATGGCGAAGACAACCCTGTGCCCTATCGGGAAGACGCCCAAACCGACCGGGTGCTTTCCCCCTACGCGGCCAGCAAAAAGGCCGCGGAGACGCTATGCTACACCTATCATCGCCTCTACGGCCTGGATGTGACAATTTTCCGTTATTTTACCGTTTACGGTCCCGCGGGGCGCCCCGATATGGCGCCCTTCCGTTTTGTGCAGTGGATTAGCGAGGGCCGTCCGCTGCGGCTCTTTGGCGACGGGTCGCAATCCCGCGATTTCACGTATGTGGACGACATTGCCCGCGGCACCGTTTTGGGACTCAAGCCCTTAGGTTATGAGGTCATCAACCTGGGCAATGACCATCCTTACACCGTGCGGGAACTTATTACGCTTATCGAGGAAGCCACGGGCAAGCGTGCCAACATTGTTCATGAACCCCGTCACCCCGCGGATGCGGAAATCACCTGGGCGAGCATCGAAAAGGCCCGCGATTTGCTGGGCTGGGAACCCGCGGTGCCGTTGCCGGAAGGCATTCGCCGCACCGTGGCGTGGTATCAGGCTGAACGGGCGTGGGCTTCTCAAATCGAGGCGGGGGTGTAATCGGTGAGAAGACACAGGCTTGGGGCGCTGTTGGCTCGCGGCGCTGGGAAACCGGCGCTGTGGGATGCTTTGGCAACAGGCGGACTTGCCCTGTTTGTCTGGGAGGCGCTGCGCGCGGCGCATCATCAGCGGCCCGTGTTCGATGAAGGGGTTTATTTGCTCAAGGGGTTGCTTTTTGCCCGCCATATCTATACGCCTTTTCAGCCCAATGGCCCGTGGACTAACCACATGCCGCTGTCTTTCCTGATTCCAGGTTACTTGCAAAAGTGGTTGGGACCCGGTCTGACAACAGGCAGATATACAACGATTGTTATGGCCGTGTTGGTTTTAACAGGTATGTGGTGGCTGGTGCGGCAAATTGCCGGGCGGCAATGGGCTGCCGCAGCGGTGTGGGCTGTTGTTGTGATGCCCGCGGCTGCCAGGGTTTACAGCATGGCTGTGTCGGAAGCTCTGGCCGCCATGTTTTTTATCTGGGCTGTTGCCCTGCTGGCGACCCCACAACCCTCACGGTGGCGGTTGTTAATCAGCGGTTTGCTCGTGGGTATTTTAACCATGACGCGCGTCAATATGGCTGCCGCGTGGCTGGTGTTGGGATTGTTTGCAATATGGCAATGGCGCCGCCGCAGTTTATGGTTTTGGATACCGTCGCTGGTCGTCGTTCTTGGTTTGCATGCTCTCTATTGGCCTCGGATTATGTGGTTGTGGGCGCGCTGGCTGCCCGATTTTGTGCCCGTTCCCGCGGCATTTTCCCCGCCACTGCATGATACCGCGGCAACATATCGGGTTTCCCCGGCGATTTGGGCGCGGGTGCGCGCGTTGTGGCAGGCCGTGCAAGCGTTCCCTTTAGCCTGGGCGGGCTTGTGGGTAGGTACCACCGCGGTGTTTGTAGCGCAAAAACGAAACAATTTCCATTATCGCTTTCTGATGATGGGAACGTTTTTGGCCTGGCTGCTCGTGTTATTGCATGGATGGGCTTCAATTGGTGGTTCTTATTGTGTGAACTGCCTGACGTTCTACACCGGTTTTTATATGCCGGTGCTGGTGGCGTTGATTTGCATTGGGCTGTGGACGCCCTGGTCGCCGGAGCGCACCAAAGAAGCCGGGCTATTTTGGCTTGTTGGCCTGATCTTTTTTGTTAGTGCCGCGTTGGTCAATATCTCAATTTTTATCACGACTGTTTCTCGCGCGTTTGCATCGTATCATTGGCTTTCTGCGCGGCTTTTGGCATTACTTTATTGGCCGCAAATTCACTTTTTCCCTGATCTGCCCCCCATGGACGCGGGGCGAGTGTTTTGGGGTCTGGTGCTGTTGATCGCCTCCCTGATTGTGGTGAGTGTGATGTGGTTTTTGCGCCGTCCCCGGCGGTTATTTGCGCCCGGGCAGAAGACGGTTTGGCTGGCGTCGTTGGTCATACTCGCTTTGCTTTCTCCACTGACACTTTTTAGCGGCAGTTGGACGCCGTATGACTGCTCCCAAGACGTGCTTGCCGTTCATGAAAATACGGCTGTCGCGCTGGCGCAGTTGTTGCCGCCCGGCACGCAAGTGTATTGGGCGTCTTATTTCGGAACCCTTTTGTTGCGAACCGAGGATATTATTTTGATGCCGCAACAGCTCAATGACGACTATAATCGACGACAAGGCGGCGACGCGGATGCCCTGGCTTCGTGGGGCTATTGGAACCAGGCGCTGGCCGAGCAGTGGATGCGTTCGGCAGATGTCATTGTGACCGACGCCGTGCGTTTGGAACGGTTGCCATTGGATTATCGGGCGTTGGGCTTCGAACCGGTTCAGACCTTTTCCTTTTTAGCGTCGTGCGCCGGTGATCAGGGAAAACTCATCATTTTGAAGAGAGTGCCGTGATGGAACTTTCCATAGTTATTCCGGTCTACAACGAAGAAGAAAATTTACCCTTGCTCCATCGCGCTTTGCACGCGGGGCTGGCAAACTGCCGTTATGCGTGGGAAGCCGTGCTGGTGGACGACGGCAGCCGCGATAATAGCCCCGCGGTGTTGGAACAATTGGCCAGAGAAGACCCCGACCACATTCGGGTGGTGTTTCTGCGCCGCAACTTTGGCCAAACCGCGGCCATTGCCGCGGGCATTGACCACGCCCAGGGCGACATCATCGTGCTGATGGACGCGGATTTGCAGAACGACCCCGCGGACATTCCCATGCTGATAAGCAAACTGGAAGAAGGCTACGACGTGGTCAGCGGCTGGCGCAAGGATCGTAAAGACCCATTCCTTACCCGCGTGCTACCTTCCCATCTCGCCAACGCGCTGATTTCCTGGGTTACGGGCGTGCATTTGCACGATTACGGTTGCACTTTGAAAGCCTACCGCCGCGAGGTGCTGGAAGGCTTCCGGCTGTACGGCGAAATGCACCGTTTCATTCCGGCCTACGCGGCCTCGGTGGGCGCGCGCATCACAGAAGTGCCGGTGAAGCACCACCCGCGCAAGTTTGGCAAGTCCAAATATGGGCTGGCACGGACGTTGAAAGTGGTACTCGATTTGTTCACAGTCAAATTCCTGTTGAGTTATTTTTACAAACCGATTTACCTGTTCGGCGGTTTGGGGTTGGCGCTGATTTTGCCCAGTTTGATTTTGCTGGTTTATCTCATTGTGCGCCGCATTTTCTGGCACGTCGCGTTGATGACCTCGCCCCTGTTTCAGATGAGTCTGATGTTTATCATTTTGGGTTTTCAGGCGCTTTTGATGGGGTTGATTGCCGAACTGCTGGTGCGCACATATCACGAAGCCCAGGGGAAGCCAACATATACCGTGCGGCGGGTGTTGAATTTGCCGTCGGAGGAATGAGGCAGCCGCCATGCACATTCTGGTGCTGATTCACGAATATCCGCCTGTG
>JAADCW010000158.1 GCA_013154225.1 Chloroflexota bacterium | reverse complement strand
ATCCACACACGGGCTGTTTTGGTCTTCATAGAGCACCTCCAAAGCAGGGGACAAAGCGAAGTTTCACGTGAAACCCTCGGCAAGCCTTCACACCTGTCGTTTCACGTAAAACACTCTGTTGAGGCAGATTGAGCAAGTTTCACGTGAAACACCTCCAAAGCGCCAGTACTCACGCTTCCCGCAGGGCACCCGCACAAGCCCCAAGTCATTACGCGGCATCCAAATTTTCATCTGCTCTGGGCACATCTTCCTGCCAGGCGCGGCGCAACGCCATGAGCGCTTCTTCAACCTCAAATCCCAATGCGCGGGCTTGCGCAGCCCAATGACGCGCCAAAACCTCCAAATGACGCCCTTCGGCATGGTCCCCTTCGGGCTCATGAGGGGATGCCAGCACAAACGTACCCCGACCGTGCTGAACTGAAATCAACCCCTCTTCTTCCAACTGCCGATAAGCCCGCGCCACTGTGTTGAAATTGATGCGCAAATCCGCAGCCAATTGCCGCACCGGAGGCAGTTGCTCGCCAGGGCGCAGCACACCGCGCGCGATGAGCAAACGAATTTGCTCCCGGATCTGCTCGGTAATCGGCATCCGCTGCCGAAAATCAATCTTGATGGGAAGGGCCGTTCCAAAACCCACATCCAATCGCTTCCGCATAACCACCTACCTGGGCACACTCAAGCATTTTGTATCTTTGTATCTTTGTATCATTGTATCACGCACCCCCAGCAAAAGCAACGCCCCCTATTCGCCTCGCCTTTCGGCCTCCCCCCACACAGGCCAGGCCGAAACACCATGCCTCAATTGCTCGTTGATCACCCGCTGGCAAACGCTGCTCAGGCCTTAAAACACAAAAGCGCGGGGCTTTGCCCGCGCTTTTGTGCTTCGTCGAATGCAGCAGTGATTAGTGACCACCACCGCGGCCATTGCGGCCGTGATCGTCGGTCCCGGCGCCGGAGCCGGAGCCGTATTGCGGGGTCGCAGGCGTGCAATCCTTGGTGCCGTTGTCCATGGTGGTGCAGTTTTGGTGGCTGTAGCGATAGGTGTATTGATTTTGAGCTTGCGAGTGCTCCAGGAGGAATTCCACCTCTTCCGCGGTCAGCACACCATCTTCAACAGCAGCCCACAACGCCTGCTCGCGCAGGTCCTGCACCAGGGTCTGGATCTCGGTGGGGTCATAACCCAACGAAAGCAGGATGTCAGAGATGGTCTCGCCAGCGTCCAACCGGGACTGGATTTCTTCCACGGTCAAACCCGTGAGGTCGGCCACAGCCGCCGCAGTGTAGTCTGCGATGACCTCAGAGGCGTTGATGTCCATGTTCAGGCTCAGCAAACCCGTACCGGGCTCTTCAGGCGCGGCGGGCGGCTCCCACGGGCGGGCAAAAGCAGCAGTCGTTGTAGCGCCCGTGACCAGCGCCAACACCAAAAGCACCATCAAAACTTTCTTCGTCATTGTCAACCTCCTTGTGAGTGTTCGGTGCCCTGCAAACAGGGCTTTTTGACGAATCGCAAATTTCATAAGGTAAACGGAGAAAATCGCATTTTGTTTCCCCTGCTAAAGTACTAATCGAAAACTGTAACTTAAAAAGCCTTCCCCCAGCCTCAAAATGCTGGGGGAAGGGGGCTTATCGCTCGAAAACGGACGGCTATTTAAGGGCTTCGATGAGGTTGATCATGAAATCGGCCTCAGCCGGGCTGACGTTTTCCCAGCCTTCAAAGCCCAAACTCTCCAACGCGTCCTTGCCTTTGGGTGTTTCGTGCATATGCAAAAGCGCTTCTCGCAAGGTCTCCTTATGCTCAGCCAGCCGCGGGCCAACCAAAAAGGTATGGAACAGGTCGCCAATTTGGCTTTCCACCAAAACCTTCAACTGCTCACGGGTCAGGGAACTGAGTTTGTCAAACGCCTCTTTCAGGAAGAAGGCCAAATCGGCCTCGCCCTGAAGGAGCAGTTTGGCCGCGATGGGGTAGCTTTCCACCTGCTGGATCTGCAGGTTTTCGGCATCCAACTCCGCGGGCTCCAACATCATCATTCCCAACAAATACACCGCGGGGTCGTTGGTGGCGGCTAAACGCAGGCCGGGCTTGAGATCGTCCACAGCGTTGTAAGGCGCATCAGCCCGGGTGACCACCACGGCTTCGTCCACTTTGCCCTTGGGCCGCGCCAGCGCCTCAAAGCCTTTTTCCCGAATCAGCATGGCCGCGTCGTAAGGGTTGGCGTAGATAATGTCCACCCGGTCTTCTTCCACGGCCTGCCGCTGACCTTCAAAATCGGTGTAAAGTTCCAAATGGATATTGAGCCCTGTGGCTTTTTGGAGCCAGGTGTTGAAAATGTACCACCCCGCAATGCGGTTCGGGGGGAAATCAGGGCTTACGGTCATCTGAAAAGTGGTCATGCCCGCCCCTCCTGTGCTTTTTCTTCAGCCAACATCTTGGCATAGAGCGCAAGGGCTTCTTCCATCTTGCGCCGCGAGGGTTTACGCCGCACCGAGGTATAGCCCACAATGTTGCCCTGCTTGTCAAAATTGGGCATGACGGTGGCATAAACCAAATAGTAACCACCATCCTTGCGCAGGTTTTTGACATAGCCACGCCAGGTCTTGCCGGCCTGGATGGTTTCCCACATATCTCGGAACGCGGCTTTGGGCATGTCGGGGTGCCGCAAAATATAGTGCGGCTGGCCGATGAGTTCCTCTCGGGTGTATCCCGACATATCCACAAAGGCCTGATTGGCGTGGGTAATCACACCCTCGGTGTCGGTCGTGGAAACGATGAGTTTGCCATCGGGGTAGGGCGTTTCAATATCAGTAACCAAGACTTTGCGACTCGTACCGTCGTAATAGGTCAAGGTGTATTCGCGGTATTCTCCCACGATGTCTTCCGGGCGCATGTCTTCCATAGACTTACTACCTCCTGCTGGGACTTCGCGCCAAAGCGCGCAACGATGCATACGCCCTCTTTCCAAAACAGCATTGAGGAAAAGAGGGCCAATGAGGGATACGATGACGAATGAGACGATAGGAAATTTTTCCTAATTGTACCAAAGAAGATACAATTGCGCTCCCGTCCTGGGAATTGCATTCAGGCGTGCAACGCCTGCCCTCCGAGGCTACTTTCGGTTGAAGTCTGCGGGAATCTCCCCCCACGTGCGGGTATGCCATATCAGCACAGGCGCGTGCTGAGGATGGGCGGCCAGCCAGCGCTCGGCATCGGCGATCAGATCAAACACAGCCTGGCTTTGCGGCGTGCGGGGCAGTTGGGTACGACAGCGCCCTTTTTGCACCCAGCCACGGGCTACTTTGGAATCCGAATACACCGGCCAGTCCAACCCGCGAGCATCCAGCCAGCGCAGGGCATCCACAATCGCCAGGAACTCGCCAATGTTTCCCGTGCCCACGGGGAAGGGCCCTCGGCGGAACACCTCCTGCTCGGTATCCACCCGCACCCCGCGGTATTGCATGGGCCCACGAGGTCCGCTGGCCGCGGCATCCAC
>JAADCW010000176.1 GCA_013154225.1 Chloroflexota bacterium | reverse complement strand
TCCCCGCCTCCCATCTGCCAAAACGAACGGAAAGGCGGAGGACCGGCCAACGCGTTCCCCATGATAATGGGCGTGGGTTGCCCAGGCGCATCCGTAGCCTGGGGCGCGCCAGTCAGACTACTAACGCCTCCCCAAATGAGCAAGACGATAATAACAAAAACAAACAACAACCCTTTGATTCTCATGACGCTCACCTTGCCCTTACACGCACCTCTCTCGCCCCTACAACGTTGTTAGCGGTGTCGTACATTAGGCCCTCTCACAGAGAGGCCCCTCCCGGGCTGACGCTTCTAATTGGAATTAGTTGAATGTAGCGCCTCCAGTATACCACAAAAGCCATCTTCTCCTGGCCTTTTCCGCCCTATCTGGCACGAAGGTTGCAAATAAGAATTTTTCGCTATTGCGGTTTTATGCTAAGAATGTTACCTTAACACTTCTCGCACCGTCGAGTAGAGGGTTTCGGCCCGCAGGTCTGAAAGCGTGTAGCAACGCGCTTTCAGATGGTCGGCCAAGGCACGCGCATAGCCTTGATCGAACTCCGGCACTTCCATATTGATTACCACGCTTTCAATGCCTTCAGCCGCAATCTTCTCGGCAATGGCATACGCCTCTTCCAACGGCGCAATGGCCGGGTTCATAGACACATTGGCCGCGCCATCGGTCAGGATGATCAACAAAGGGCGGACGTCAGGATGGGCTAACTTTTCCCGCCGCACCACCTCATACGCCAATGCCAGCCCCGCGGAAAGCGGGGTTTTACCTCCTATGGGAATGTTACGCAGGGCACGCGAGGCCAAATCCACCGACTGGGTTGGGGGCAGCACCAGGGTGGCTTTATTCTTTTGGAACACAATCAACCCCACGCGGTCTCGGTGCTGATACGCGTCGGTCAGCAGGGCAAAAATTGCGCCCTTGGTCGCGGCCATACGCTCGGCAACAGCCATAGACCACGAAGCATCTACCACAAACAAAATCAAATTTGCGGCTTTGCGCACCCGCACTTTTTCCCGCAGGTCGTGGGGCTTGAGGATCAAAGCCGGCGCGTCGGGCGGCGCCTGCTCGCGGCGCTGGCGCTGGAAAGGCGCGGCCGCGCGCAACGTCGCGTCAAAGGCGAGGTCGGTGACCTTGCCTTTGGGCACCCGCGCCCGAATATAGCGCCCGCTCTTGCGCGTGGTCAGTGTTTGTGAGCGGCGCCCGCTGTGGCGGCGGGTACGGCTGTCGCGCGGGGTGGCGAGTTCCTGGGGCGTGAACGCGGTCTCACGCAGGCGGGTCTGTTGGCCGCCTTCCCACCACCTTGCAGTATCGCTGGCAAACACATCTTGCGGCGCGGCGCGCAAGGCATCGGTGGCGGCCGGTTCAGCATCCACCTTGGGCGTCACGCCCCCAGTACTTTTTTTGCCTTTTCCGCCTCCTGCCGGTGCCGCCGCGGTTCGGTGGATGTGGGCTCAGCCTGCTTTTCACCCACCAGATTGGCCAGCCGCTCTTGCAATTCAGCAAAGGAAACTTCACTCTGCCCCAAAGGCGTGCGCTTGAGGCGGTGGGGTAAGGCCAGTTCGGCGGCCATCATAATGTCGTCGGTGGTCACGGCTGTGCGGCCTTCATACGCAGCCTGCGCTCGCGCCGCCTTGAGAATCACCATATCGGCACGATGCCCATCCACACCCAGCGAAGCCGTAAACGTCGCAATGGTCAGCAGATCTCGGCTGGTGTAGGTCACCTGGGGCAGCAGTTCCCGGGCGCGGACAATCCGCTGGGCTAATTCCTCTTCATGGGGCTGCCATGCCTCGCGGAAGCCCTCAGGGTCAGCCTCAAATGCGATGTTCCGCTCAATGATCTGCACCCGCTGGGCAGGGTCGGTCACGCTTTGCACATCCACTGCAAGGGCAAAACGGTCGAGCAGTTGCGGCCGCAAATCGCCTTCTTCAGGGTTCATGGTGCCCACCAAAATAAACCGTGCAGGATGCCAAAACGAGACGCCTTCCCGCTCCACAATGTTGACGCCCATCGCGGCCGCGTCCAGAAGCAAATCCACCACATGGTCATCCAGCAAGTTGACTTCGTCAATGTAAAGAATGCCCCGATTGGCCGCGGCCAACACGCCTGGCTCAAAATGGCGCTCGCCGCTTTGAATCGCCCGCTCAATATCCAGCGTGCCCACCACGCGGTCTTCGGTGGCGGAAACCGGCAGGTTGACAAACGGCACCGGCTTCCATTCCCACTGGTTTTGCAAATCTTCCCCAGCCTCAGCCCGGGCCTGGCATTCGGTGCACCAGGTTTCCGGCTGGTCAGGGTCACAACCAAAGCGACAGCCCTTCACCACTTTGACCTGAGGAAGCAAAGCGGCCAGCGCCCGAGCCGCAGTGGATTTGGCTGTGCCGCGTTCCCCCCGAATGAGCACGCCGCCAATGCGCTGGTCAATGGCATTCAAAATCAACGCGCGCTTCATGCGCTGTTGGTTGACAATCGCTGTAAACGGGAAAATCACCGGCATCCGAACCCTCTCCAGAATTTTGACGTTGACTTCGCGATGCAGTTATACCACAAAGGAATAACAGTCCCCAAGGGCGGGAATGGTATAATCGAAGAAATCCCTTGCGAGGTGAAATTATGTCTCTGACCCGCGCCGAAGTGGAACACATTGCCCAATTAGCCCGTCTGGAACTCACAGACGAGGAAATCGAACAATATCGCGAGCAACTTTCGGATGTATTGGAATATGTTGCCCGCCTGCAAGGGCTGGATACCAGCGGCATTCCTCCGACGGCCAGCGTGCTTCCCCCGCGGACGGTGCTGCGCGAAGATCAACCGCGGCCCAGTTTGCCCCGTGAGGACGTGTTAGCCAACGCGGCAGAAACGCAAGATGGGCAGTTCCGCGTCCCGCCGGTCTTTGGAGGGCAGGAATGATGATGACCGTCACCGAAACCCTGCGTGCGCTGGAGCGAGGGGAAGTTTCCAGCCGAGAACTGACAACCGAAGCCCTTTCACGCATTGCCCAATTGGATCCGCTGATGCACGCTTTCCTCACAGTGACACCGGAAAGCGCGCTGGAAGCCGCGGAAGAAGCCGACCGCCGCCGGGCGGAAGCCCGCCGCACAGGCGAACCTGTGCCGCCTTTGCTGGGCTTACCCATCGCGGTCAAAGATGTCCTGAGTACCAAAGGCATCCGCACCACGTGCGGCTCGCGCATTCTGGAAAACTACGTCCCGCCCTTCGACGCCACCGCGGTGCGGCGGCTGAAAGAGGCGGGCGTGGTCATCGTGGGCAAAACCAACACCGACGAATTCGCGATGGGGTCTTCCACCGAAAACTCAGCCTACGGTGTGACCCACAACCCTTGGGATCTGGAACGCGTGCCCGGTGGCTCCTCAGGCGGCAGCGCGGCTGCGGTCGCGGCCCGCATGGTGCCGGCCGCATTGGGCACCGACACCGGCGGCAGCGTGCGCCAGCCCGCTTCCTTCTGCGGTGTAACCGGCCTGAAACCCACCTACGGTCGGGTTTCCCGCTATGGCCTGATTG
>JAADCW010000193.1 GCA_013154225.1 Chloroflexota bacterium | reverse complement strand
CGACCGCGGTCGGGGCCGGGGAACTGTCGTTCCCCCACGAACAGGTCGGTGCTGGGGCACCTCACACCTAGCGGTGTGCCCTGTCCGCGGCTCCCCCTGAAGTGCACAGGCCGGCGTGGGCGCCGGCCTGCGACTTCGGCCGAGAGGCCTCCGTCGCCCTTCGGGTGCGACCGTCCAAATGGACGGTCATGGGTGGCCTGGACGGCCCCCTCTTAACGCTCCGGCAAAGTGCTTTCCAGACATCTCCCAATGTGTTGATGCCCACCTGCACCGCGACCGGCACCGAGAGGCCCACGGCCTCAGTTGAACTGAACGTCGTGGTACCAGTATCGGACGCGAGCGTATGCGTCTTCTGGGGGCAGAATGGCTGGCGGTAGAAGGTCCGCAGTCCCAGCCGCCAGCGCGCGGCCGTGCTTAATGAGGCGAAGTCGAGACAGAAGTCTGTTTCTTTCGGAGACGAGTTCCGTCGCGGTGCTGAACCATTGTTGCTCAACTCTCTCGACTGAGCGCGTTAGAACGGCCTCCTCATCGTCAAGCTCATTGGGGAGGAGTTGTGAGAAGTGCATCGCTACCGGGTAGTCAAGGGCGCAGGCTGCTGGAGCGAACAAGCTAAACTGTGCTTCCCGCCGGCCATAATCCCAATCAGCCCACCGATGGAAGCAGATGGCCCACATCCTTTTTGCCTCTTCCTGCCCAACCAACTGCGCGAACTTTGACAAGATGGAGGCTACGGCTGCCGCACTGCGCTTGGAGTAGCTGAGGTACAGAGTCTCAACAAACATTTCCCAGTTGGTCTCGCCAACTTGCGCTAGCACGCCCGGCAGTGCTGATGCCATCAAAGACTGCTCGTCAGGAGACCGAACCAGGGCATGCATCCAGCCTTTCCACGCAGAGGTTGGCGCGACTTGAATAAGAATCTGTTCGAGCAGACCGGACCAGTTACCGCCTTCGCGGTTGCATCGGTGAGCCTCTTCAAGTTGGTCGACAGCCAGAAACTTGAAGGAAACAAGCGGCACTTCGAGAGCCAGCTTAGGCGCGTCATCTTTAAGCACCAGGCGCACCTGCAGTGAAAAGTAAACGTCATCTCTATCATTTACGACTTTGGCGAGTCGGCGGCTATCCAGGCGCCACAGCAATACGATTGCAGCCCAAACTTCTCCGCCTGCTGCCGTCATCAAATGTGCGGAAGCACGATGAAGTTCGTCGTAGTTGTCGTCGACCGATGAGAGCTTAAAGTCGCCGGAAGCATAGGGATAACGACCCTTGTCACCTCCCCACGGACCGATTTCCGCATTGCTCAGCAAGGTCTGCAAGCCTTCGGAGAGGGTGTCACGCTTCAACTGAATTGCAATAGCTTCGAGCCCAGTTGAGCATGAATCCAGGGCGTTGATGGTCGCAAGAAGCGCTGCAAGCGATGCAAGCCCATGGTTTGGCTCCCATGCGCGCAAATCACTGATTACGGCACGGACCGCACTCTCCCACTTCTCGAGAGAGGCCGCTTCGAGTGCTCGTCCCAATGTCAGGGGTTGATGCAAAGGAGAGAATTCGGCCCATACGGCAGTCGCAAGGTTCTCGAATTCCGCTCGTGGCGCCTCGGCAGGGCAGTCAGTCAACGTCGCGACAAACTGCTCGAGTGCCGCTGGGCGTACTGATGACCCGTCACTGCATGCAGACTCGAATACCCGGCGAACGGCTTTCATCAAATTTTCGCTCATGGAGTTTTCCATACGAGGTGTTCGGGGCTGCCTAGTGCGTCCCATAGCTCCAAGAAGGCTTGTCGAATCAGTTCACCGTCCGAAACCTGCTGCAAAATATGATGCTGGCGGCCAAGGCTATTAACAGACGTCCCCAGTGACCAGGCTACTGCTCCTGCTGATGCTCTAGGAAAAATCAAGAAACGGTCATGGAACGACCAGCCTGCACTCCCTATTCGAACACGGAACTCAAGCTTCAGTCCTTCGCCGTTTCCTTTGGACTGCTCAATTAGGCTGACTTGTTCTTCCTTCCACGAGGGGGAAGCAGGTGCCTGAGCGGATGGAATGAGGGCGCCCCTGGTGGTTGTTCCCGCGCAATCAGATTCATTTCCTATCTGAGCGCGTTCCCGTGGGGGCGTAGACGCGGAACTCAGCGCTCGCAAATCCGCGTCGCGCCATGGGCAGAAGAACAGGGTATGCAGCACGTCGTCCGCACTGAGGAAAGGGTCCCAAAGCCACGCTCCGTTGGTGCCGTGTTGGCGTAGCAGCCAACGGATGTCCGCTAGCGCCTCCGCTCTGCCAGCGCCGGAAGGCCCTCCATATTGAACAAATTCTTTGCGACTCTGCAGCGCGTGCAGGCTCTCTCTGAACACCCTGGCCGAACGCCAAGGCTCCCGCGGATTGGGGTGCGGGCGGTCGGGATTGTCGGGGGCTGGTTCGATGACGACTGCCTGCTTGGTTGGCTGGCATTGTTCAGCGGATGTGGTGGGCTCGAGAAACTCACGAGTCGCCGGGATAAGCACTCGGCTGGTCACACTTATGTCGCCGCCTAGGAATGCCGTCTGTGCCGATGCCCCAACAATCAAGCGGTTGATGTCATCCCATATGACATAGCGCGCTCCCATACGCTTTGAATGTAGGGGGAATTTCGCTGTTTGTGATGTGGACTGAATGCCCACCGCCGCAGAGGTGAAGTCCTCTATGGTCGCGTCTTCATAGACTTCCCACGATACCCGCAGCGGACGAGGGGGCACAGCAGGGTGCCAGAGAGGCTCCAATGCAAAGCCATCGGCTTGATTTCGCCCGAATTTCGTGACGGTCGCTGTGACAGGCAATTGGATGAGCACGTTACCAAGACGGTCAGACAGGCCGTCAAGACCAACCGGAGCATAGGGGCGAATCAGCTTCGCAAGTTCGGTAAGTAACTTTGGCCTATCGAAAAGGAATTGGAGCGCCAGCTTTTCTCTGTCGAACAGCTCGAGAACATGCGAACCATCGAAGAAGTTATTTTTGAGCACGCCATTCCAAGCGTGTGTTTGGAAGGTATCGGATGGAACGAACTGGGGAGGGATTGCAGTGAGCCTCCCTACTTTCAGCGCGGACGCTCCAATCTTCCACTCGGCTGTTTCCCCCAGGCGTCTAAGCGCATCAACGAGCTGGCTAGGCGCAATACGAGACCGCGCAATACCAAGTTTCCATTTGGTTGACGTTAGCGGGATTGGCTTGTCGTTGAGGAAGCCTGGGCCAGGTGAGTTCACCGACGGTGGCTCTTCCGGTTCCGCTACGAGCAAGGTCAAAATATTTGTTGGTGGACCGTCCCTCTCGAATCCGAAAATCTCTGTAATTTCAAAGCTACCGTAGGTCCCAATCAATCCTGGAGTCAGTAGCTTTTCCAAATGAACTATTTGGTCGTTGAATCCCCAAGTCATTAACACTCTCTGTGGGTTGTCTTCGGATTCATCATGGTGCCCGCGTCAGCCGCACACAGTTGATGGGATAGCCTCCTCCAAGCATGGCGAAGTTAGCTTGTTGATTTGCACCGAATCCTGACCCAGGATTTGCATCGAAAACTGACCCACCCCAAAGGCTGTTAGGTGTCGCTTTGTGCGGGTTGTT
>JAADCW010000015.1 GCA_013154225.1 Chloroflexota bacterium | reverse complement strand
CGCCCCGATTGCAGATCGCGCACCAGGCTGTTGATGAGAGCCGCGTGTTCCCCGGCCTGGCGGCGTATGCCTGTGGCGTCGTACACCACAATGGCCGCGAAAGCCACGGCCACGCCGAAGAGCGGCGAGTCGAAGCCTTCGCACAGCCCCGCAGCAAAGGCCGCGGCAGAAACCAGAGCCGAGTGGGAACTGGGCATCCCGCCAGGGCTGACAATGAGACCCCAATCCCATTCGCGGGTGCGTAAATAGGTGATGGGCACCTTGCCGCCTTGGGCTAAAGCCCAGGCCAAAAAGGCCGCCCAGAAAACACAGTTATGAAGTAAAGTAGGCATGGCTACACGTCATCCGGGGTGAAGGGTTCCAAACGGTCGTGGTTGAGTTGCTGAACCTTGAGTTCGGCTTCTTCCAGCAAGCGGCGGCAGTGGCGAAGCAGGGCCTGGCCGCGTTCGTAAAGCGCGAGCGCATCTTCCAGGGTGTGTTCGTTGTGTTCCAGCGCGGTGACAATGCTTTCGAGTTCTGCCAGGGCTTGCTCGTACGTGAGTTGTTCCACTGGGGGTGGGGTTTGTTGAGGGGAAGGAGCGTTCACGGTGCGTTCTCCTGAGTGGGGGTTGGAGAGGGTGTTTCTGCCGTGGGGGTGGGGCGTTGGGTGTTGCGTAGCCAGAAGTTTTGGTAAGTATCCCACAGAGGGTTGGGGGTATTACGCAGATGGCCGGGGGCAGGGCCAAAGCGGAAGTTGAAGTCGTTGTCTTCAGGCGCTAAAGGCGGCCATGTGGCATACCATAGCCATACGGCGTAGGAAATGCCGCGGGCTTCGAGCAGATCCATTTGATCTTGCATGAACCGTGAAGCCCCAGGGGCCCAGCGCACCACGCCAATTTCGTTGGCGGTGACGGGCGCGCCCGTGCGTTGGGAAAAGGCTACCGCGATGTCCAGCAAATCGGCCAGCCACTCGCGGTTGGCTTCGAAATAGCCGGTTTCGTCTTCAAAAGAGCCAGGGTAAACCAGACGGTCGGCGGGTTCCTGAAAGACATAATCAAAAGGCCGGTATTGGTGAAACGCGTACACCACCCGATCATCGTTCACGGGCTGGAGATAGGGCAACCAACGCAGGTCTGCGTAGCCCAGCCCTTCCACCAACACAGGCGTGTAGGGGTCAACCTCGCGGATCGCAGCAATCAAATCAGGATACCACGCGTTCCAGTCGTAGCCTGTGCCCTGATAGTGCTGGAAAAAGTCCTGCGGCGACGCCGCGCGCACGATGTCGTCGGCATTGGGTTCGACCATCAAATTGTACCCGATGACCACGGGGTTGTCGCGGTAGCGTTGGGCAGTGTAACGCCACATTTCAGCCCATGCGGCGCGGGCCTGGGCGTCTTCCCAGACGTTTTCGATGAGATATTCCCGCCCGAACCAATCGCCCACGCCGTCGCGCAAAATGGAAAATTCACTGCGGCCAGGCCCAGTGCGTGCGGAGAGCACGACGTAAAGCCGAGCCTTGGCGGCCATTTGAATGAGCGCGTCCACACTGGCCACCACGTCGGGGTCGGGTTGGTAAGGCGGCGTGACGGTGAATAGGCCGGGCACGGAAAGGTTGACCCAATTGGCGCCCGAGGCCGCGAGGTTGTCAAAGTCGGTTTGGGTGTAGGGCGGCCCTAAAGGCCCGGGGCCCATGATGTTTTCGTCCAGCGCGGGGAACACGCGGCGCTGGTAAACGTTGGCACCACGCAGTTGGGTGCCGTCGGTCCAGAGGTGCCATTTGTAGGCCATGGGCGGTTCCGGCGTGGGGGAAGGGGAAAGCGTAGGCGAGGGCGAGACTGTGGGCGAAGGGGTGATGGTGGGGGAGGCGGTGGCTGTGGGCGCGGCTTGAGACGACTTGGTGGGGCTGGCGTTGGCACAGCCGAAGAGCAAACCCAGCCCCAGCACGGCCAGGCCACGGAAAAGGGGCAGGCGTGCCTGGGCCCACCATGAAAGCGGGGAAGAGGGTGCCAAAGGGCGCATGAGGGCTTCCTTGCAGGTCAGGTCAACAGCCGATAACCCGCGGTGCGGAGGGCATGTTGGGCGTTTTCCCAATGTGCTTGTGGCACCCAAAGATAATCGGTGTCGAAGGTGGATACGGCCAGGATGGGGATTTCTGCCGCGGCCAGCACCGCGGTGATTTGGGCCAAGATGCCCACCAGCCCAAAATCCAAAGGCCCCTGGACCTGCCATCCTTTCCACGGGCCCGCTGTTGGGGTGCCTTCCGCGGGCTGAAAAATCCCTTCTGGGGCCAGGAGGGAGGTTTCTTCTGGGGTGTGGGCTACGAAAACGAGGGGTGTTTGGAGCACCGCTGACGGAAGGGGTGTGTTTGGCGGCAGGCGATAGATGTAGAACGTGGCGGGCAGAGCACGCAAAGTGAGGGGCATAGAAGCACTCAAGAGGTTTGAGGAGGTTGGACCTTGGCCTGGAATGCGCCTTCGGCCACGCGGATGTGGACAATTTCCCCAGGTTGGACGGCATCGGCCTTGCGAACCACTTGCCCGTTTTCTCGGGTCACCAACGCGTAGCCGCGGCGCAAAACAGCCAGGGGGTTGAGGGCTTCCAGCCGCTGATCCAGGGCATCCAGATGCGCTCGGCGCAGTGCCAAGGCGTGTTCCCACGCGGTTTGCATTTGGCGTTCAATTTCATCCAGCCGTTGGGCCTGGGAAAAGAGCCGTTGCTGGGGCGCGTATTGGTTGAGGCGGCCTGCCAACTGCGTCAGGGCAGCCTGTTTTTGGGTGAAAAGGATTTCCCAGCCGCGCTGAAGGCGTTTTTCCAGGGCGTGGAGCACCACGATGAGGTCGTCTTTGTTGGGGGTAGCCAATTCTGCGGCCGCGGTGGGGGTAGGCGCCCGCTGATCAGCGGCAAAATCCACCAGGGTGAAGTCGGTTTGGTGGCCCACGCCGGTAATCACAGGGGCTTGGGAAGCCGCAACCGCGCGCACCACGGCTTCGTCGTTGAAGGCCCAGAGGTCTTCCAGCGAACCACCCCCGCGCGCCAGCAGGATGACGTCGGGATGGGCGTGCGCGTTGAGGGCTTGAAGCGCGTGCACAATGGAAGCCGGCGCTTCGGTGCCCTGCACCAGGGTGGGTGCGAGCACGACTTCGGCCAGAGGGAAGCGGCGGCGCAAGGTGTTGAGGATGTCCCGCAAGGCCGCGCCCGTGGGCGAAGTGACCACCCCAATCCGATGCGGAAAGCGGGGCAAAGGCCGCTTGCGGGCTTCGTCGAACAGCCCTTCGGCTTCCAGTTGGGCTTTGAGGCGCTGAAATTCCCGAAACAAATCGCCTTCCCCGCCCGGACGCAGAATATCGGCATAAAACTGGTAGCGCCCCCCAAATTCATATACGCTGATATGCCCGTGGGCTTCGATGGCGTCGCCGTCTTGAGGAAGGAAATGCTTGGCCTGGCGTTGGACGTGGGGCTTCCACATCACACAGGGGAGTTGGGCGTTGCCGTCTTTGAGGGTGAAATAGGCGTGCCCTGACGAAGCAATCTTGAAATTGGAAACCTCGCCCTGCACCCACACATCGCGCAGGTTCGCGTCGCTTTCCAGCAGGTCTTTCAAATAGCGGGTGAGGTCGGTGAC
>JAADCW010000164.1 GCA_013154225.1 Chloroflexota bacterium | reverse complement strand
TGCTGGGCGAGACCCGCGCGGGCACGTATGCCCAATATGTGGTCGTGCCTGAAGCCAACTTGATGGCACTGCCCGATGGTTTTGGCTATCACGAAGCCGCGGCCGCGGCGTTGGTGTTCCAAACCGCGTGGCATTCCCTCATCACCCGCGGGGGCTTGAAAGCCGGCGAGTGGGTGCTCATCGTGGGCGCTTCGGGCGGGGTGAACACCGCCAGCATCCAGATTGCCAAACTCGCGGGCGCGCGGGTGATCGTGGTGGGTTCCAGTGCGGAAAAACTCGCCTTGGCCGAAGCCCTGGGTGCAGATTTCCTGATTGACCGTTCGCAGACAGAAAACTGGGCTAAAGAGGTTTACCGCTTGACCGGCAAGCGTGGGGTGGACGTGGTAGTGGACAACGTCGGCACCACTTTCCCCTTGAGTTTCAAGGCCGCACGCAAAGGAGGGCGTGTGCTTACCGTGGGTAATACCGGCGGCCCCAAGTTTCAGATTGACAACCGCTACATTTTTGGCAAGCACTTGAGTGTGATTGGTTCCACCATGTCGCCGCAGAAGGATTTTCGCGACGTCATGCGTTTGGTTTTCCAGGGGAGGCTCAAGCCGGTGTTGGATAAAACCTTCCCCCTGGAAGAGGCCCGCGCCGCGCAAGAAAGGCTGGCACGAGGCGAACAATTGGGTAAAATCACTTTGGCAATTCCCTGATGGATGGTTGACGGTAGTGTAACGAATGTCTAAAAAATCCTGTTTGGCCGCAACGATTCTTCAAGGGGAGGTGTTGTTGATAACAGCCTGGGGCAGCATTCGCCTGGCATCGTCTTGGGGCAGTGTCGCCTGGTTGAAAACCCTGCCGTTGGACGTGCCCTGGTGGTATCTGCCCCTTAGCGGCGCGGCATGGGCGCTGGCAGGGTTGACGGTGTGGCTGATGTTCTTCACCGATCATCCCTGGACGCCTTATGCCTTTTTGACCGTGGTGCTGACTTTTGCCGCCTTTTGGTGGCTCGACCGTTACTTGCTTCCCCAGGCCCATTATTTCACGGAAAATTGGCCGCTGGCCTTGGTGATTACTGCCGTGGCCGTGGTGGTTACGGGGCTTTTGACCCTGCCACCGGTTTGGAATTCCAATTTTGGAGCAGACGATGAGCGAACACCCCAATCCCAAAATCGAGCAACTTCGTAAACTCAAAACCCAGGCCCGTTTGGGCGGAGGGCCCAAACGCATTGAAGCCCGTCACAAAAAGGGTAAATTGACGGCACGCGAACGCCTGGATTTGCTCCTCGATCGCGGCTCGTTTCGGGAAATTGATATGTTTGTTACCCACCGTGCCACCGAATTTGGCATGGCCGAAAAACGATATCTTGGCGATGGCGTGGTCACGGGCTGGGGCACCATTGAGGGCCGGTTGGTTTTCGTCTATTCCCAAGATTTTACGGTGATGGGTGGCAGTCTGGGCGAAGCCCATGCCCGCAAGATCATCAAAATCATGGATATGGCCCTCAAGAACGGCGCGCCGGTGATTGGTTTGAACGATTCTGGTGGCGCGCGCATTCAAGAAGGGGTAGATTCCCTTGGTGGTTATGCGGAAATCTTCCTGCGCAACACGATGGCTTCGGGCGTGATTCCGCAAATCAGCGTGATCATGGGCCCTGCCGCGGGCGGCGCGGTGTATTCCCCTGCAATTACCGACTTCATTTTCATGGTGCGCGGTTCGTCGTATATGTTCGTTACCGGGCCGCAAGTGGTCAAGGCTGTGACCCATGAAGATGTGACGTTTGAGGAACTCGGCGGCGCGGACGTCCATGCAAGCAAATCGGGTGTCGCGCACGTGGTGCATGATTCTGAGGCCGAGACCCTGATGGCGGTACGCCGTTTGCTTTCCTACCTGCCGCAAAACAACATGGAAGACCCGCCCGTGGTGGAAACCGGCGATGACCCTCTGCGCATGGAGGCCGCGCTGGATACCATCGTGCCCGACGACCCCAGCAAACCTTACGACATCAAAGAGGTCATTCGCCTGGTGGTGGATCACGGCGAGTTTTACGAAATCCACGAGCATTTTGCCCCTAACATTGTGGTGGGCTTTGCCCGCCTGGGCGGCCGCACAGTGGGCATCATCGCCAATCAGCCCGCGGTGTTGGCCGGCGTGTTGGACATCAACGCGTCCACCAAGGCCGCGCGCTTCATCCGCTTCTGCGACGCGTTCAACATTCCCTTGGTGACGTTTGAAGACGTGCCCGGCTTTATGCCTGGCACTGTGCAGGAGCATGGCGGCATCATCCGCGCGGGCGCGAAGTTGCTCTATGCTTATGCTGAGGCCACGGTGCCCAAACTCACCGTGGTTACCCGCAAGGCTTACGGCGGGGCTTACGACGTCATGAGCAGCAAGCATCTGCGCGGCGACTTCAACGTCGCGTGGCCCACGGCTGAACTGGCCGTGATGGGGCCGGATGGCGCGGTGAACATCATCTTCCGCCGCGAATTGGAAGAGGCCGAGGATCCGGTGGCGCGCAAGGCCGAATTGGTGGCCGAATACCGCGAGAAATTCGCCAACCCCTACATTGCCGCGGCCCGGGGCTATTTGGATGACGTCATTGAGCCGCGCGAAACCCGTCCGCGGTTGATCAACGCGTTGGAAATGCTCCAAAACAAGCGAGACGCGAACCCGCCCAAGAAGCACGGCAACATCCCGCTGTAGTGATTACACCAGCATTCTGCACCTTGCAACTCGCATTTTGCATTTGTCAACCTGCAACCTGCATCTTTGACCATGCACCGCCTCGCTTACACCCTCACTGGCCCCCCTCGCGGTTTCCCAGTGGTGCTTTTGCATCACGGGTTGGGCAGTGGCGCGGCATGGCAGGAGCAGGTGCCTGTGCTGGCTGAGGCAGGCTTTCGGGTGCTGACGTATGACCGTTGGGGCTACGGCGCATCCGAGCCGCGGGCGCAGTTGCACACGCCCTGGTTCGAGCCCGACGTGGAAGATCTGCAGGATTTGCTCGACGCTTTGGGGCTGGGCCAGGTGGCCCTGGTGGGGCATAGCGACGGCGGCACCATCGCGCTTTATTTTGCCGCCCAGCACCCCGAGCGTGTGCGGGCGTTGGTGACCGCAGCCGCGCATGTGTATGTGGACCCGACCATGCATCCTGGCATGGAAGCCTTGCGGCAGGTTTACGAAACTTCGGAACCTTTCCGTCGGGCGTTGAACCGCGTGCATTTTGGCCGTGGCGACGCAGTGTTTGAAATGTGGTACGCGGCGTGGCACCGCCCAGGCGTGCTCGGTTGGGATGCGCGCCCGCGCTTGCGACGGGTGACTGCGCCTACCCTGGTTGTCCAGGGCACCGCGGACGAATACGCCCCTGCCAGCCACGCGGAGGCCATTGCCGAGGCGCTTCCCAAGGCCCAATTGGCCCTGATTCCCGATGCCCCGCACATGCTGCCCCAAGAGCGCCCGGAAGCCTTCAACCCCTTGCTACTCGACTTCCTCACGAGCCAGACCACGTAACGACTCGACTAAACGACTCCCCGACGACCCCGGAGGTTTTGATGGAAAAAGCCCTGCTCAGCGGTAACGAAGCCATTGCCCGCGGCGCGTGGGAAGCGGGCGTGGAAATTGCCGCGGC
>JAADCW010000040.1 GCA_013154225.1 Chloroflexota bacterium | reverse complement strand
TACGATTGCTTCGCAATCTCCGCTCAACGCGTTTTTCCCCTTATCCGAAACTCAGGTTATACCGCCCACTAAAAACTAATCCCCGCGGTCTCGCGGGGATTTTTTGTAACGCCAAGGTCGCCAAGAGGGACGCCAAGGCCGCCAAGAAAGACGCCAGGTCGCCAAGAGGGACGCCAAGGTCGCCAAGAGAGACGCCAAGGTCGCCAAGAGGGACGCCAAGGCCGCCAAGAAAGACGCCAAAGCCGCCAAGAGGGACGCCAAGGCCGCCAAGAAAACCTGTGTCATCGGCGGTTGCGTTTCCCCCATCCTTCAACTGCAACATACGCGAACTCGGCCATTCGCTCGAGGTGGGGATAAGCCGTTCCCGCAATTCGCAACCTTTCATTTGCAATTGCTTTATCTGCGTTCCGATCTCCGATGCCAATTGGCGCCTATTGAGGAATAAAACCGCCTCCTTATGGCATACCCTAAGCCATAACTAGCCTTCAGCGGCAGGGGGCTTGCGGCCCCAATAAATGGCAATTGCGCCGAACATGAGACGGCGATAGCCAACCTCCTGAAAACCAGCAGCTTGCAAATGGGCAACCATTTCATCGGGTGCGAGGAAATGCTCAGTGGATGCCTGGAGATAGCGGTAAGCCATGCCGTTGCGGGCGACCGCCTTCCCCAGCCAGGGGATAACCACCCGCAAATGCAGGCGCATCAGCGGCGAGAGCCAGTTTTCGGGCGGGCGGCTGGTATCCAGCGCCGCCCACCGCCCCCCGGCACGCAACACGCGAAACTGCTCCCGCAGGGCCGCATCCAAATCGGCCACGTTGCGCAAGAGGAACCCTGATGCCAACGCATCAAAAGCACCATCTGGGAAAGGAAGCCGCAGGGCATCGGCCGTCAGCCACGTGATGGGCAAATCAGCCAACTGCGCCTTGCCCACAGCCAGCATTTCATAAGTCAGGTCGGCCGTCACCACCTGCAGGCCGGGGTGCATTCGCAGGGCTTCACGCGACAGTGCGCCGGTGCCACCGCCCAAATCCAACAGGCGCTCGTGCCCCTGCAACTGCAAAGCCTGCAAAGTCAGCCGCCGCCAGCGGTCATCCTGCCCCAAAGAAATCAGACGGTTGAGCAAATCATAGCGATCGGCAATTTGGGCAAACATCCGCCGCACGTAGCGGGGCTTTTCTTCGGTGGGGGGAAGCACAGCAGCACTCATTCCTTCTCCTCAAAAACCACAAAGCAGGAACCCGCCTCAAGGGCGAGCACCCACGAATTGCAGTGCGTATTTGGCATCTTCGTAATGGGGGTTGGCCTCCAAAGCCGCCCGAAACTCCTCAATGGCCTTCTGGCGCTCGCCCAAGCGGTAATACGCCCACCCCCGCCACAAATGCGCCTCTTCGGAATTGGGGGTGATCTTCAACGCGTACTCGGTCAGTGCGAGCAAATCCTGAAAACGGCCTGTGTGGAAGTAGGCAATAAAGGGGCCAAATTGATAGCGTAAAAACCGTTGAGGCAAACCCAACCGCAAAGCCTGATCATAAGCCCTGGCTGCTTCGCCATAACGCTCAAAATAGAGCAAATTCGTGCCCAAGTTGAACCACGCAAAAGCATCGTCAGGATGTTTTTCAGTGGCCTCTTTGGCCCAGGCCAAAGCCTTACGGCGGTTGACGTCGGTATCCCAATCTTCCCCCAAAAGGGCTTTGACTTGATCGGTGCGCGCGTTGGGGAAGACCAAAATATAGACATTGTTGAACGGCTCCCAATTGTGCTCCAGGGTCTGATACGACACAGGCAAATTAGGGCCGCGGAACGAATCTTGGGTAATGAACACTTCTTTGGTGTCGTCGTAGCCGGTAATGAGCAGGTAATGGGCAGCCCAGCGGTCATCGTGGGGCCAATACTGCTCCTCAAACATCATGCTCTCTTCGATCATCACCGGCATGCCCGAAGCCAGCACCCGCTTGAGGGTTTCCAGGTTGCCACCTACACGATACACTGCGCTAAACCCTGGAATACGGGTATTGACAAAGCCCACCAACTCTTCCACATTGACGTTGCGATCGCCCCGCTCAGGCTTGAGCACGCGTGAAATGTCATACTGGTCGCCTTCCCATCCCCACCAGCGCAGGTAGAGGGCGAGGGTGTCGGGGCCGCAGTTGTTCCAATCCTGGGCTTCCCATTTGGGCGGGGTAAGCTGCACCTGGGGCGGGATGGGCGTGGGTGAGGGCGTAGGGGTGGCGGTAGGGCCTGGGGTGGGCGTGGGCGTTATGGTTGGGGAAAGCGTGGCCGAAGGGGTCGCCGCGGGCGTGGTGGTTGCCATGGGCGTGGCTTCCACCGGCGTGGGCGGTGCGGGCGCGACCGGATGCAACATCATGCGCAGCGTGGTGCGCGCGGCATCTACCCGCCAGGCCAAACGACGGTGCACCGGCGGCAGAAAATAGACCCCTATCAACAAAATCAAGGCGCTCAACGCGCCCCACAAAAAGGCTCGCAGAGAAAATTTCATTCTTGTGGTATCCTTTAACGCCCCGATTTTACCACCTTCAGATGGATTAGGTTGATTATGCGCTATTACATTTGGACTATTGGTTGTCAGATGAACGTGGCCGACTCTCACCGAGTGGCCTCATCCCTGGAAAAATTGGGCTATCAGGAAGCCTCGCGCATTGAGGACGCCGACGTGGTGGTGCTCAACACGTGCGCGGTGCGGCAAAGTGCCGAAGACAAAGCCTATGGCCGCCTGATGTCGCTCAAGCCCTTGAAGCAGAAACGCCCCAACATGGTCATCAACATGATGGGATGCGTGGTAGGCCTAAAAGGGCACGACCGCCTGAGGCAACGGTTCCCCTTTGTGGATGTGTTCTCCCCGCCTTCGGATCCCGGCCCTTTGCTCTCCTATCTCGCCCAACGGGAACACAAAGCCCTGGAAGAAGCCGAAACCGCCCGCCGTTTTGCCCTGCAAGATGGCGAACTGGTGTTGCCGCGTTCCCTACGCGGCAAACTGGTGAGCGAGCACGTGCCTGTGGTGCTGGGCTGTTCCCATGCCTGCACGTACTGCGTAATTCCCTACCGCCGGGGGCCGGAACGCAGCCGCCCGCCCGAATTGATTTTAGCCGAGGTGCGTTCCCTGGCCGCGCAAGGCGTCAAGGAAATCACCCTGCTGGGGCAAATCGTGGACCGCTACGGCAAAGACCTACCCGATACCAATTTAGCCCAACTTCTGCGGCAGGTGCACGAAATCGAAGGCATTGAACGCATCCGCTTTTTGACCTCGCACCCCCTCTGGATGACCGACGAACTGCTGGAAACCGTGGCCGCGCTGCCCAAAGTGATGCCGCATATTGAAGTGCCTGTTCAGGCCGGCGACGACGAAGTGCTGGCCAACATGCGCCGCGGCTATACCGCGGATGATTACCGCCGCCTGGTCGCCAAAATTCGGGAAATCATCCCCGACGTGGCTATTGCCACCGATGTGATTGTGGGCTTTCCCGGCGAAACCGAGGCGCAATTCCAGCGCACGTACGATCTGCTGGAAGAACTGCGGCTGGACGTGGTGCATCTGGCGCGCTATTCCGAGCGCCCGGGCACCCTGGCCGCACGCAAACTGGCCGACGATGTTCCCGAAGAAGAAAAAATGCGCCGCTTCCGCCTCATCGAAGCCCTGCAGGAAGGCATTAGTGCGGAAATCAACAGCCGCTATTTGGGCGAGCGGGTGCCGGTGCTGTTTGAGGAAAAGGTCAAAGGCCGCTGGCGCGGGCGCACGCCCACCAACAAACTGGTGTTCGTGGACAGCGACCAAGATCTGCGCGGCCATATTGAAGACGTCCTCATCACCTGGACCGGCCCGTGGTCGCTGTTAGGCCGCCTGGCCTCTGAAATGGCCCGCCCTGGGCTTTAGCAAGCAGCATGGCGCGCGCCTGAACTAAATGGTTACCTAATACAACTGATGATTGCAAGGTTATCTTAAGTGAAACACCGCCCTTGCCCCCCATCCCTCTCCCTTGAGGAGAGGAATTTTTGTTATCGCGCTATCGTTAGAAACGCCTTCTACAAGGACTTCTCGGATAGATCCCAAACCAAAAACCAGAAGAGGGAAACGCTTCACCTGCACCGATTCGTTAAAAAGCGTGTTGAGGGCAGTGAAACACCGCCCTCAACACAACGCCCCACGAACACCAGACACGGCACAGCAGGGGCGTGACCACAAGGGTCACCCCCTACAAACCCGCGGCGGGAGGAGGGCCGACCGCAGGCCGCGGCAACCGGGCATGTCGCCGCTATGCCGTCTCCGGCATCACCACAAAAGGATAAGTTGTGCAGATAAGCCTACAAATCGGCTTATCGGTGCTGCGACTGCTTCAAGCGTTTGCGCACAAACGTCGGGATGTCCAAATCATCGGTATCAAACGTGCGCGGGGCAAACTCCGCGGGCCGGGAGGATTGTTGTTGAGGCTCGGGCATACCCACGCCTGCCCGCGTCGGGCGCTGGTCGGCAGCGTTGGCGTTCATGCGAGGTCGCAACCGTTGCCGGGACATGCCCGAATAGTCAAAACCCGTGGCAATCACCGTCACACGCACGCGATCGCCCATGTTGGGATCAATCACCGCACCAAAGATGAGGTTGACATCGGGATGTGCGGCTTCCTTGATAATCGCCGCGGCCTGGTTGACCTCGAAGAGGGTCAGATCGGGGCCACCGGTAATGTTGAACAAAATGCCCCGGGCGCCGTCGATGGTAATATCCAACAGTTTGCTGGAAATCGCTTCTTCCGCGGCCAAGCGAGCGCGGTCTTCGCCCGAAGCCTCGCCCACGGCCATCAGGGCCGCGCCGCCTTCCGACATGATGGCTTTCACGTCCGCAAAGTCCAGGTTGATCAAGCCAGGAACGGTAATCAGCTCCGAAATACCTTGAATACCCTGGCGGAGGACGTCGTCAGCCACCTTGAAGGCGTCTTGCAGGCCGGCCTTTTTATCCACGATTTGCAGCAGGCGGTCGTTGGGGATCACAATGAGGGTGTCCACCTGCTCTTTCAGCGCGGCAATGCCCGCTTCCGCGGCCTTCATGCGCCGCGAACCTTCAAACGAGAAGGGGCGGGTCACCACGCCAATGGTCAAGGCGCCCACATCGCGGGCCACCTTGGCTACCACCGGGGCCGCGCCGGTGCCCGTGCCGCCGCCCATGCCCGCGGTAATGAAGACCATATCAGTGCCATCCAAGACCTGATAAAGTTCCTCTGCCGATTCTTCCGCGGCCTTGCGGCCAACCTCGGGATCGCCACCAGCGCCCAACCCGCGGGTGAGTTTCTCGCCAATGTGCACACGCGTCGGCGCTTTGGAGAGCAACAGGGCTTGCGCATCGGTGTTGACCGCGATGAATTCAATGCCTTGAACGTTCTCCTCGATCATTCGGTTGACGGCATTGCAACCACCGCCGCCAACCCCTACCACTTTGATTCGGGCGAAGGATTCGCCTTCAACGGGGGAAACAGGATTTTGCAACATTTCAAAACCTCCTCAAAACAAACTGTGGGGCGAACAAGCAACCCAAATTTTCTGGGATAAATCCCAACTACGGAAACAGCGAACGGAGAAAACGCTTGAGCCGCTCACTGAAATCCTCATTCCGATAATGCCGCTGGGGCTCCACCGGCATAGCTGAAGTTTGGAGCAACTGCGCCCAGTGCAGCAAGCCCACACTGGTGGCAAAAGCCGGGCTTTGGATGCGGTCCACCATGCCAAAAATCTTTTCTGGCTGGGCAATCCGCACCGGCATACCCAGTTCCTCGCGGGCAATTTCCTTGAAGCCCTTGAGCAAACTGCTCCCGCCAGTGAAAACCACACCCGCGGGCAACAAGCCATCGTAGCCCGAGCGGTGGAGTTCGTGCCGCACCATGCTCAGCATCTCCCGAGCGCGGGCCTCGATCACCTCGGCCACTTCCTGGCGGCTCACCTGGACGGTGTCCTGCTCGCCAAAGGAACGCACGGTGATGATTTCGTCGCTGGGCACAGCCGAGGGCACAGTGTGGCCGTGGCGCACTTTGATTTCCTCTGCACGGCTGGGCGGCAGGTGGAAGAGATAGGCCAAATCGCGGGTCACGTGGTTGCCGCCTACGGGCAGCACTGCGGTGTGCCACACATCGCCGCCGATATACACGGCCAAATCGGTGGTGCCGCCGCCAATATCGCAGATGGCGACGCCCATCTCGCGCTCGGTATCGGTCAGCACAGCCTCAGCCGAAGCCAACGGATTGAGCACAAAATGCGAGACCTCTACGCCTGCGTTTTGCACGCATTCCCGCAAATTGGCCACCGAGGCCTTCGACGCGGTGATGATATGCACTTCGGCTTCCAAGCGGTAGCCGTGCATACCCAGCGGCTCACGGACACTTTCCTGATCATCCAGGCGGAACGAACGCTGGATGATGTGCACGATTTCCCGATCGTGTGGCACGGCAATGGCACGCGCGGCCTCAACTGCCCGCTGGATGTCGCGAGCATCAACCACGCCGCCCGAAACGCCGACCACACCTCGGCTAATTTCGCCTGAAACATGGGAACCCGCCAAACTCACCAGGGCAGAGGCGATCTCCAGCCCCGCGGTTCGGGCTGCCTTTTCTACGGAACGGGCAATGGCATCGGATGCGGCTTGCATATCCACGACCATGCCTTTGTTCATGCCGCGCGAGGGTTCCAACCCCACGCCAATCACCCGCAGGCGGCCATCGGGTTCCACGCGGGCCACCAGGGTGCAGACCTTGGTCGTGCCTACATCAATGCCAACCACAACGGGTGCTTCCACTTCACGGCTCCAAACGGTAATAAGGTGCCTGCAACGAGGCTACACTCACCAATGCAGGATGAATACCCTGCGCTTTCAGCCAATCGGCAATGGCTTGATAGAGCATCAGGCGTTTATCCATATCGGCCAAATCGCGGCCCACATAGACCTGCCAGCCTTCTGCTGCTTGCCAGCCGATACCATAGCGGGGATGATACACCAATGTCGTCCCTGCGGGCACATACTGCGCCAGAGCACGCAGGGATTGCACTTGCTCGGCAGAGAGCAACTGCATCAAACCAACCTGCAATTCGGTGGCATCGGGCGGGGCTTCTGCGGCCTTCACCACCAACGTGCCTTCAGGGGCTTTTTCGGCCAAGGGCGCAAAGGCCTTGCCCTGTGCGTCAACCCACCACACCTTCTGCCCCATCTGCCACACCAGCACAGGCTGGCGCTCATGGGCTTCAATCACAATGTGGTTCGGGAACCCAACCCGCACGTGCACTTCCGCCAAGGCGGGGAAGCGCGCCAGCAAGTCGGTTTGCAACTGCGCAGGGTTGATGGCCACAACGGGACGATCGAGCACGGGCAAGGCTGCGGCCACTTGTTCGGTGGAGAGATAATGCAAGCCTTCAATTTGGGGCATGTCCACCCGAAAAGCGGGAGCATACCACAGAGCAAACAAGAAGAGAATCAAAATAATGCTCAGCGCCAAAGAAAGCCAACGCCAGCCCAAAGCCACATTGGGCACCGAAGCCACCACTTCGGCGTTTCGGCCGCGTGCCACCCGCACCTGCCGCCGCACCGAAGCCGTCGGCTGTACAGCCGCACCTGCCACCACGCCATAACGGCTCACCACCACCGGCGTGCCTACTTCAGCCGCGCGGGTACGCGCCGTGCTTTTGGCCTTGGACCGCCGAGGGGCTGTGCGACGCCCAGCCGCGCGGCGCGTCTGCTGCGGCGCTTGCTTTTGCTGCTTCCGCCGCTGGCGCACTCGCTCGGCTCGGGTGAGGGTGTCCTGTCTGCGGGACATGCGATCCTTTCTCCTTCTTTCGGCTGTGCCCTGGGGAATCAGCGTTCCCAACGGGTGCGGTCACGCTCGGCTTTGCGCTCCAACGCCAGGTCAATCAGCCGATCCATCAAATCCGAATAAGCCAGGCCGCTGGCTTCCCACAACTTGGGGTACATGCTAATTTGCGTAAAGCCCGGCAAAGTGTTGACTTCGTTGATGTAAAACTCGCCGCTGGTTTTGTCCAGCAGGAAGTCCACACGCGCCATCCCCGCGCCATCCACAGCACGATACACTTTGATGGCCAAAGCCCGCACAGTCTCGGTCTGCTCTGGGGTCAAAGGCGCTGGGATGAGCAATTGGGACGACGCATCCTGATATTTGGCCTCGTAAGAGTAAAACTCACCGCCGGGCACAATCTCGCCAGGCACCGAGGCCTGTGGTTGCTCGTTGCCCAATACTGCAACTTCAATCTCACGGGCATCCAAACCGCGCTCTACCACAATGCGGCGGTCGTACTGCGCGGCCAGGTGCAAGGCCGAGCGCAGGGTTTCCCGATCGCGCGCTTTGGTAATGCCCACGGACGAACCCAAATTCGCGGGTTTGACAAACAGCGGGTAAGGCGCAATGGCCTCGCACCGGGCAATGACGTCGTCCAGGTCGGTTTCGATTTCCCGACGGGTGAAAACCGCATACTCGGCCAAGGGGATGCCGTGGGCACGCATGACATCTTTGAAAATGCCTTTGTCCATACCCACAGCCGAACCCACCACGCCTGCGCCCACGTAGGCCACGTCGGCCAACTCCAGCAGGCCTTGCAAAGTACCGTCTTCGCCAAACGTGCCGTGCAAAACCGGGAAGACCACATCCACCGGCGCGTAGGGCCGCATACCGCCTTCATCTTCAAGCAGCCACAAGCCGCGGCGGGAAGGGTCGGGAAGCAAGGTCACAGGCAGCAAATCGTCGGTTTGGCCAGCGAGGAAGGCTTCCAGCGCGTTCGGGCCGGTCAGCCATCGCCCCTGCTTGGTAATGCCCACAGGGATGATGTCGTATTTTTCGGGCTTGAGCGCGGCCAATACCGAACGCGCGGACATCAGCGAAACTTCATGTTCGCCCGAACGACCACCAAACAGCACCAGCAAGCGCAGTTTCTCGCTCATGCCTCCTCCTTGGGGCGGGGCACCGGCATGGGGGGTGGCAACTCTTGGGGTTCATACAGCGCGGCCACAGCGGCTTCAGGCCACGCTCCCACCAGTTGGATCTCTGGCTCCAACCACACACCAAATTTTTGGGCTACCGTGGTGCGCGCCAGATACATCAGGGCCCAAATTTCCTGGGCTGTGGCTTCGCCCTTGTTGACGAAGAAATTGGCGTGCACTGTGCTGATTTCTGCATCGCCTACCGTGGTGCCTTTGAGGCCCGCGGCGTCAATCAAGCGTCCAGCATAGTCACCGGGCGGGTTCTTGAACATGGAACCCACGGTCGCGCCGGGGGGCTGGGTGGCCTTGCGCTGTTCGTTGAGTGCAGCCAGCCGCTCTTGCACAGCCTCAGGGGTATCGTGCTGAAGGCGCAAAGTGGCACTCAAAACCACCGCCTGCCCAGGCTCTTCTTTCAACGCGCTGGTGCGGTAAGCATAGCCCAGGGCCTCAGGTGTGCGCATACCCTTGCCTTCTGTGCGATGCAAGATTTCGGCCATCTGGAGCACGTCGGCGATTTCCTGCCCGTGGGCGCCTGCATTGCCAACCACTGCGCCGCCCACCGTGCCCGGAATGCCGGCTGCCCATTCCAGGCCAGCCAAGCCCATCGCAGCCGCGCGGCGGGCCAAACTGCCCAAATTCACACCCGATTCAGCCCAAACCGTGGGCTGTTCGCCTTCGGTGTTGAAAGCCAGGCGTCGCGAGCGGTTGAGCACCACCACGCCACGCACGCCTTCGTCGGCTACCAGAATATTGGAGCCCCCGCCCAACACCCAGAACGGCACTTCCCACGACCACAAACGGGAAGCCACCATGGCCAATTCACGCGCGCTGTGTACCGTAATCAGCACGTCCGCCGGCCCGCCCACACGCGCGGACGTGTAGGGTGCCAGCGGCACATCGCGCTGGACGCGGGCGCCAAAAATGCTTTCCAAGCGGGCATACAAATCGGTATCTGTGCTCATTTCGCTTGCCATCCTTCCAGCGCCCAACGAGTGACTTGGGGCGCATCCCCTGCTGAAAAGACCAAAACCACAGCTGGGGAACGAACTTCGCGGATGAGGATTTCCGCGGCTTCCTGCAATGAAGGGGCAAAATGCACCCGCGGATGTTGCAACGCCATCGCAGCTTGCTGGCCGCCAAAATCGTCGGGGGCGGCCTCTCGCGCGGCGTAAACTTCGGTCACAATCACTTCATCGGCCTGCGCAAATGCGGTGGCAAAATCGGCCAGCAGAGTTCGGGTTCGGCTGAATGTGTGGGGTTGCCAAACTGCCCACACCCGACGGCCGGGATACCGCTGACGGGCCGCGGCCAGGGTAGCCCGAATTTCGGTGGGATGGTGGGCATAGTCGTCCACAAAGGCCACTTCCTGGGCCTCGCCCACAACTTCAAACCGCCGCCCCGTGCCCTGAAAGGCGCCCAAAGCCTGGGCTGCTGCAGGCACGTCCAGCCCCATCTGATGCGCCACGGCCAAAACCGCCAATGCGTTCTGCACGTTGTGCTCACCAGGCACCTGCAGGCCAACCTCGGCCAACGCCTGCCCGCGGAAACGCATCACAAAATCATGCCCGCCCTGGGCGTTGACACCCATCAGTTGCGCCTGATAATCGGCCTCCGAATGCAGACCGTATGTCCACACCGTCGCGCTTGCCTGGGCGCGAGCCTGGGCCAAATTGCGGCTTCCTTTGTTATCCGCGCAGGCCAACAGGAAGCCGTCTTCCCGCACCTGGCTGGCAAATGCCTGGAAAGCCGCGTAAAAATCTTCCGCGGTGGGGAACAGGTCTGGGTGATCGTGCTCAATGTTGGTCACCACTGCCGCATAAGGCGTCAGGCCCAGGAACATGTAATCGTATTCGTCGGCTTCGATGATAAAGTCCGCGCCCTGGCCTGCATGGGCGTTGGTGTGCAAGTTTGCGGCTTCCGAGCCAATGATGAAGGTCGGGTCCTGGCCCAAAGCCGTCCACACCCAGGCCAGCATGGCCGTGGTGGTAGTTTTGCCGTGGGAACCCGCGACAGCCAGCACGCGGTAGCCCGCGGTCAGGTAGGGCAGGAAATCCCGCCGCTTGAACACCGGCACCCCGGCCTCTTTGGCTGCCACCACGTCCACATCGCTCTCAGGCACCGCGGAAGAACGCACCACCACGTCGGCCTGCTGTGCCCATTCGGGCGCATGGCCAATGGCCACAGCCACACCCAGGCTTTGGAGCATGGCCGTGCGCGGGGAAGCCTGACGGTCAGAGCCCGTCACTTTGAAGCCGCGCTCGGCCAGCACCCGAGCAATGGCCGAAAGCCCGGTGCCGCCAATGCCGACGAAGTGGATGTGCTTCCAGGACGGTTTCATACGATCATCACAATCACAAACACGAACATGATGGCCACGGCAATGTAAATGCCCGGCACGCCTAAAAAGGCCGGCGGGAGATGCTGGGCAATCTGGATGCTCAGCGGATCCACCGGAGCGCGTACAAGATTAGGCCACGGGTAGCCGGCAACCGCCAAATAGTACCATAAAGTACCGATAATCAGATAGCCATTGAGGGCGCCCAACAAAGCGCCCAACAGCGCATCGCGAATAGGCGACTGATTTCGCGGGCGGATAAAGCGTGGCGTTTGGTAGCCGAAGATTACCATAAAGATCAAGATGCCCGCCCGCACCCAGAACCAACGCTGATCATTGGCCTGAATCAACGGCTGCAAAGCTGGAGCGTACCGCTCTAGCAAAACGGTAATCAAAATCGCCACAAGGACGCTCGAGGTGACCAAAAACTCTTTCATGTAACCGCGCAACAAGCCGGTAACGGTGAAGAAAAGCAGCCCCAGAAACAACACACCCGCCAGGGTCACCATTTTCGCACCTCTCGATGAACGGCATCCCGAATAACAGCGGCAATGCGTTGGGCAGCGTCGGGTTGTGCCAGACGGCGCATGGCAGCAGCCATTTGCTGACGTGCGTCCACGTCTTCCATCAAGCCCAAAACCGTGGGCACCAACTGGTCGGCCAACTGCTCATCCGGCAAAATGCGGGCCGCGCCACGGTCGGCCAAATAAGCCGCGTTGACCTGCTGATAGCGCCAAGCATACGGATAGGGCACCAAAACCGCAGGCAGGCCAAAAAGTGGGAATTCGCCCAAAATCGAAGCTCCTGCCCGCGAAACCACCAAATCAGCCGCAGCCAGAGCCGCGCCCATATCTTCATGGAGATACGGGAAGGCATGGTAGCGGCCTTGCAACGCCTCAGGCAAAGCCGCGCGTGCGGCTTCCACTTCAGGCCAGTCCAACTGGCCGCTGATATGTAAAACTTCCATGTGCGGCAGCAAATCTTTCAAGCCAGCCAAAAGCGCCCGATTGATAGAGCGTGCGCCTTTGCTGCCGCCAAACACCAACAGCGTCGGCTGTTGATCGTCCAGGCCAAAATGTGCCCGGGCTTTTTCCCGCCGCCAGGTGAGCAAGTCCTGCCGCACAGGATAGCCCGTTACCACCAGGCCAGGATGGTTGGGGAAAAACGCCTTTGAATCAGGCGTGGTCAAGGCAATGCGATCGGCCAGCCGCGCCAAGGATTTGAGGGCCAGGCCAGGCTCAATGTCGGGCACATACAGCACCGTGGGCACGCGACGGCCAGCCAGCCCCACCGGCACCGCCACGTAGCCGCCGGTGAAGAACAGCACATCAGGGCGGAAGGAGCGAATGATGCCTCGGGCTTGCCAATAGCCTTTTGCCAACTGCCACGTATTGCGCGGCAGTCGGCGGAGGCCCACGCCGTGAACACCCGCGGCAGAAATGGCCTGAAACGGGATGCCTTCGCGGGTCACCAGGTCGGCTTCCATGCCGCCCTGGCCGCCCACCCACAGCACGTCCTCTAATTCATCGCCTAAGGCTTGAAGCACCGACAGCGCGGGATACACGCCGCCGCCGGTCCCCCCGGCGCAAACTAACAACCGCACCGGTATCACTCCTCTCTTGGGATTGTTCGCGAGCCGAAGCCCGACCCACGCTCAAAATCAAACCCACAGCCGAAAGGGCAGTCACCAGGCTGGAACCACCGTAACTGATGAAGGGCAGGGTGTTCCCCGCCAGAGGGAGCATGCCCAACATCATGGCCATGTTCATGTAAGCCTCGATGCCCAGCCACAGCGCCAACCCACCAGCCAACAAGCGGCCGTAATCATCGGGCGCGTGCAGGGCAATTCGGATGCCACGCCAAACCACGATACCAAACAGCACAACCATGAGCGCGGCACCCACAACGCCATATTCCTCAGCCACCACAGCAAACACGCTGTCGGTATGGGCCAGAGGCAAACCGCTCACTTTGATTTCCGACTGGCCGGGCCCAACCCCGAACCAACCGCCGCGGCTGATCGCGGCAATGGAAAGCTTAATTTGGTAAGAAGCATGTTGAGGATCGCTCAACCCGGCCAGAAAACTGCTCATGCGCTCGGCACCTACCGGATAAAGCAACAGCAACAAACCACCAGCCAGCAAGGCGGCCAGGGAAAAAATCGCCAACTGCCGCAAACTGCCACCGGCCAGGAAGTACAAAATCATGCCCAGGGCAAAGATGGTCATGGCCGCGCTCATGTCAGGTTCGACCAACACCAAGGCCGCGGTCACACCCACCAGCACAGCCAGAGGCATGGCGCCATCCCTCCACGACCCCAGCCGATGCTTGCGGCGGGAAAGCCACACCGAGAGATAAAACACCGTGGCCACTTTGGCAATCTCCGAAGGCTGGTACGAACCGCCGAACAGGAAACGGCCTGTACCGCCTGCCACGTGCTTCATCACCAGGGTCAGGAGAAGACCAGCCCACACCACCAACAACACAATCGGCGCCAGGCGCTCCCAGCGGTGATAATCCACCGCGGCCAAAATCGTGGCAGAGATCACGCCCAAGGCTACAAAACCTGCCTGCCGGCGGAACAAAGCCAAAGTATCTACCTTGCCGCTGGCGTCGGGCACACCAAAGCGCCACAAAAAGGCCGGGGTGGTGGAATACACCATAACCAAGCCCCAAAGCACCAAGGCCGCGACGGCAAAAATCAACACGCCGTCGGTGCCCTGCCACCAGCCGGGCATTCGGCTTGTGCTTTGCGCTCGCTTGGTTTTGCTTACAGCGCGTTCACCCATTCTCGAAACCTTTCACCACGTTCTGCAAAATCGCGGAACGCATCGAAACTTGTGCCGCCAGGCGAAAGCAGGACGACGTCGCCAGGTTGGGCAGTGTGGTAAGCCGCTCGGACAGCCTCTTCCAAAGAGTGGCAACGCAACACCACCTCGGGCAAGGGGCCCTCGGCTTGCGCCAGGGCGTCCAAAATCAAATCGGCGGCTTCCCCAAACACCACCAGCGCCCGTACCCGCTGGCGCACCAGCGAAGCCCATGCGTCCCACGGCAGTTTCTTATCGCGGCCGCCGGCCAAAAGCACCAAAGGCTCATCAAAAGAGCGGATGGCGGCCATCGCGCGTTCGGGAGCAGTGGCAATGGAATCGTTGTACCAGGCCACGCCATCCAACACGCGCACCAGTTCCAGCCGATGCGGCACGCCCAAAAAGCCTTCAACGCCAGCCCGCATGTGGGCGGGGGTCAGGCCCAAAGCCGCGGCCACCGCCGAGGCTGCCAGCACATTGCGGACGTTGTGTTCGCCGCGCAAGCGAATCACATCCCGGGGGAACAAAGGCATCACGCGGCCATTCTGACGCAAGGCCAGGGTTTCACCGTTTAGAAAAGTACCATCTACATCTTCGGGCGGCTGGGGCAGGCCAAAAGTCAACAAGCGCCCTTGCACCTGCGAGCGCAAGCCCCACGCGCCCGGATCTTCCCAACCCAACACAGCCACATCTTGAGCCCCCTGGAAGGCCAAGATGCGGGCTTTGGCCGCGGTGTAGGCCTCCATCGTGCCGTGGCGATCCAGATGATTGGGCGTGATGTTGAGCACCGCGGCCACTTGAGGCGATGCGGTCATCAGCTCCAATTGGAAACTGGAAAGTTCCATCACAGCCAGGTCGTCGGGGGTCATGGCGTCCACATCGGCGATCAGGGGATTACCAATGTTGCCGCCCACCCAAACTTTGCGCCAACGGCGGGGCAAAGCCGCTTTCGCCGCCTCTTCCTGGCTATACGAAATACCGTGGACATCCTCGGCCGCGCTGGCCGCCATTCGTCCTACCAGGGTCGTGGTGGTGGTCTTCCCAGCAGAGCCGGTGATACCTACCACCGGGCACGGCGCGGCTTCCATGAAAATTTGCGCTTCGTTGCTCAGCGGAATGCCCCGGGCCTGGGCTTCCTGCACCAAAGGCAGGGTCAGCGGCACACCACCCGAAGGGCAAACCAGGTCCACACCTTCCAGCAGGCTTAATGGGTGCCCACCTAAAGCCCATTGAATGGGCAAATCAGCCAGGGCGGCGCGTGCGGCTTCCAGCGCGCTGGCCGGGCGGCGGTCGTTGAGCACCACATGTGCGCCGTGCTGGGCCAAATAGCGCGCCAGCGCGGTGCCTTGGCGACCTGCGCCAATGATGAGAACCCGTTTTCCGCGATATTTATCCACTGTAACCTACCGCAATGGCCACGCCAATCATCGCGGCCAACAGGCTGATCAGCCAAAAGCGCTGCACCACCTGGGTTTCGCTCCAGCCGAGCAATTCAAAATGGTGATGCAAAGGCGACATCTTGAAAAGTCGCCGTCCGCCTGTGAGCTTGAAATAACCCACTTGCAGAATCACGCTGGCCGTCTCAGCCAGGGGGATAATGGCAATGATGGGCAAGAGCAGCCACTGGCCGGTCATCAGGGCAACCACGCCCAGGGTTGCACCCAGGGAAAGGGAACCTGTATCGCCCATGAAGAGCTGCGCAGGGTGGACGTTGAACCACAGGAAACCAAAAATACTGCCCACCAGCGTGAACGCGAACCGAGCCAGGTAAACCTGCCCCTGGAGCAAGGCAATACCGCCGTAAGCCGCAAAGGCCGTGGCCGCGATGAGGCCAGCCAGCCCATCCAGGCCATCGGTCAGGTTGACCGCGTTGCTGGTGGCCACAATGATGAACGCGGCCAAGGGGATGTACCACCACCCCAGGGAAAGGGGCTGGGGGATACCCGGAATGAGCAATTCGGGCACCTGAAGGTAATGCTGAAGCCCATACGCGGCCAACAGCGCCAAGGCGACCTGCAAGCCAAACTTAGTGCGAGGCCGCAGGCCCTCACCTTTGCGCCCGCGCAAGCCAGCCCAGTCGTCCACTGCGCCCAACAGCGCAAACCCCAGCAAAACGCCCAGAGGCAAAAGCACCGAGCGCCCCATCATGCTCATGCCCACAATCCAGCCAGCATTGAGCAACAGGGTCATGAACG
>JAADCW010000043.1 GCA_013154225.1 Chloroflexota bacterium | reverse complement strand
GAAACAGCAGATGGCGCTGGGCGACAAGCCGCCAGCATCAGCATCAAAAGCACTAACCAACCTTTGCGCAACATCCTTACCTCCCTGGTTTTGCTTATGCGCAAGCCGCCAACGCCGCGCGGATCTCTTCCCGCACTTCGGGGTCTTCCTCAACATGCAGAGCGCGACGCAAAGCCTCGCAAGCTTCTGCCGTGGCAATTTGCCCCAACGCCCAGGCCGCATGGCCTCGTACCAAGGGCTCCTCATCTTGCAGGGCTTCACGCAACGCCTCCACAGTATGCGGCTGGGCTGCGTTCCCCAGCGCCACGGCGACATTCCGCAGGTAGCCGCGGCGTTTGGTGCGCTTGATGGGACTTCCTTTGAACTTGCGATTGAAGGCCTGCCGCGACAGCCGAATTTCCTCGGTCAGCAGGGGCCGCGGCACGCCCGGCCGTGGGGCAAAAGCCGGGTCGCCTTCCAAAGGCGCCCGCCGATTCCACGGGCACACCATTTGGCACACATCACACCCAAACACCCACTCGCCCAAACGTGCGCGCAGGTCTTGGGGAATTTCCCCTTTGTTTTCAATGGTGAGGTACGACAAACAACGATTGGCATCCACTGTGCGGGTGGGTAAAATCGCCTGGGTAGGGCAAGCATCAATACAGCGGGTGCATGTGCCGCAGTGGTCGGTGGCAAAAGGCGCATCGGGCTCCAAAGCCACCCCTAAAAGGATTTCAGCCAAGATGAGATACGAACCCAATTTGGGGTTGATGAGCATCCCGTTTTTGCCCACCCATCCCAAACCCGCGCGCTGGGCAAATTCCCGTTCCAGCACTGGGCCGGTGTCGGTGTAATAGCGGTTGGGCACAGGGTGGCCGAGTTCGGCTTCCAAAAAAGCCACCAACGCGCGCAACCGGGCGACCAGGATGTCGTGATAGTCTTCCCCCCAGGCATATGAAGCCACCCGCCCGCGTGGCCGGCCATCGGCTGGCATGGGTTGAGCGTCTTGCTGAAAATAACGAATACCCAGCACCAAAATGCTTTTGCATTCAGGCAAAATACGCTTTGGGTCTGCCCGCCGTTCTCGGTTGCGCTCCCGCGCCATGTAAGCCATCGCGGCATGATGCCCATGCTGAAGCCAGGCCACATACGCGGGATACGTCTCCGGCGGGCGGCAATCAGCAACCCCCACCAGATGAAACCCCAACCGCTGGGCTTCGGCCTTGACGCGAGCAGTCAATGCAACACGGGAGGATGACATAATACAATCTTACCACCACCCGCCTTTGCGTCCTTTGACTTCGTAGAATATTGCACACCCTGCTGCATGTGTGCGAAAAATTTTCGGATAGGCGCTTCTCCATCCTGCAGGTTACCTCGGAACTTGGCCAAATGTCACATCTCCCACACCTTCATCGTGGAAGCCCTTGCTTTTATGCTATACTGAACGCATTCTCGGCAGAGAAAGCCCTGCTGTCATGCTTGGAGGTCCCATGAAACAACGCTTGATTCCCCTGCTGCTCATGGCCCTGGTGCTGGGTGCCTGCGGCAGCGCATCTCCTTCGGCCACGCCTGCAAGCCTGACCGTGACCCAATCTCCTTCCACCGCGCATCTCACCGTGCTGTTCCAAGACGATTTCTCCAACCCAAAAAGCGGTTGGGATACCATGCACGAAGACGACGCGGTCATTGAATACACCGACGGCCACTACCGCATCTGGCTCAACTACCCCCACACCAACATTTGGGCCAATCCCGGCCTGAAGTTCACCGACACGCGCATTGAGGTTGATGCCACCAAAGTCGGCGGGCCCGACAACAACGCGTTTGGCATTATCTGCCGCTATCAAGATGCCGACCATTTCTACTTCTTCCTCATCAGCAGTGATGGCTATTACGGCATTGGCAAAGCCAACGGCGAAGAACAAGTCCTGCTCACCGACGACGGCAACATGAAATACGACGGTGCCATTCACAAAGGCCATGCCACCAACCACATCCGCGCGGACTGCGTAGGCCAAACCCTGGCCCTCTACGCCAACGGGCAGCGCCTCGCGGTTGTGGAAGACCCCGACTATACCGAAGGCGACGTGGGCCTGATTGTCGGCACGTTCGACCAGCCCGGCGCGGACATCGTGTTCGACAATTTCGCGGTTTACAAACCCTAACCCAGCCTTTGCAAAGCGCAGTGCTGTCATGAAAGTGTATCTGGACACCATCGGCTGCCGCCTCAACCAGGCGGAAATCGAGCGCATGGCGCGGGAATTTCGGGCCGCGGGGCACGAGTTGGTGGCCTCGCCCGAAGAAGCCGACCTCGCGGTGGTCAACACGTGCGCGGTGACCGCGCACGCGGTGAGCGACTCGCGGCAGCGCATCCGCCGATTGGCGCGAGCCGGGGCCAAGCGTGTGGTCGCGACGGGCTGTTGGGCCACGCTGGAACCCGCCCAGGCCGCGGCCCTGCCCGCGGTAGAAGCCGTGGTGCCCAACCCCCAGAAAGACGCGTTGGTATCCGCGGTTTTGGGCCTACCGCCCGAAGCCTTCGATTTGGAACCCATCGCACGCGAACCCATCCCAGGCAGTCGGGCGCGCACCCGCGCGTTCATCAAAGTGCAGGATGGCTGCGACAACCGCTGCACATTCTGTATTACCACCATCGCCCGCGGCCCTGGCCGCAGTCGTACGGTTGCCGAGGTGCTGGCCGACATCCGCGCAGCCCATCGAGGCGGCGCGCAGGAAGTGGTGCTCACCGGCGTGCATTTGGGTTCCTGGGGGCAGGATTTCACCCCCCGCCAACACCTGCGCGATCTGGTGCAAGCCGTGCTCCAAGAAACCGATGTCCCGCGCGTGCGGCTTTCCTCGCTGGAGCCGTGGGATTTGGACGCGGACTTCTTTGGCCTCTGGGAAAACCCCCGCCTGGCGCGGCATCTGCACCTGCCCTTGCAATCGGGCAGTGCCGCCACCCTGCGCCGCATGGCGCGCAAAACCACACCCGAAGCCTTTGCCCGGCTGGTCGAAACCGCCCGCAGCTTGATTCCCGAAGTAGCCATCACCACCGATGTGATTGCCGGCTTTCCCGGCGAAACCGAGGAAGAATTTGCCGAAACCCTGGCCTTTGTGGAAGCCATGCACTTTGCGGGCGGGCACGTTTTCACCTACTCCGAGCGCCCTGGCACCGCGGCCGCGCGGATGCCCAACCCCGTGCCGCTGGATGTCCGCAAAGCCCGCAACGCGGCCCTGCGGAAGGTACTGGAAACCTCAGCCGCACGCTATCGCCAGCAGTTCGTGGGCCGCACCCTTACCGTGCTCTGGGAAAGCGCCGAAGCCCTGCCCGAAGGCGGCTTCCTGCTGCGCGGGATGAGCGACAACGGCCTGAGGGTGCAAGCCCAGGCCCCTGAGCGCTGGTGGAACCGTTTGATGCAGGTCCACATCACAGGCGAGCAAGCGGGGTCCCTCACCGGGCGCATCGTCACGCGATAAAACCGCCTTCTTTTTTCGCATTGCCGCGTAAAATAGGGTAAGATAACGCTATCTCACGCCGTTTTGCATTTGACCTCAAGTTGTGAGGATGGTTATGCTGCTCACTGTGGATATTGGCAACACCAACATCACTTTGGGAATTTACCAAGACGGACAGCCAGGCC
>JAADCW010000007.1 GCA_013154225.1 Chloroflexota bacterium | reverse complement strand
CCGACTGGATCATTGACCTGGGGCCGGAAGGCGGCGACCGCGGGGGCGAAATCGTGGCCGAAGGCACGCCCGAAGACATTTGCGCGGTGGACGCCTCTTACACCGGGCGCTATTTGCGGGCATACATCCAAGAAAATCATCGCTGACCTCGCGCATTCCTGCGCTTAGGCTCAACACACACGAGAAAACCCATGCCAACCTTTGACCTGAACGACCTTTTCCCCCGTGTTCGCGAGGCACAAGAACGGCTCGCGGGGCACGCCCATCGCACACCGGTCATGACCTCTCGCACCCTCAACGCGCAGGTGGGTGTGGAAGTTTTCTTCAAATGCGAAAACTTCCAACGGGTTGGCGCGTTCAAGTTTCGGGGTGCGTTCAACAGCATCTCCCGCCTTTCAGAAGAAGAAAAAGCCCGAGGCGTGATCACATATTCCTCAGGCAACCACGCTCAAGCCGTGGCGCTGGTGAGCCAACTTTTGGGGATCAAGGCCACCATCGTGATGCCCAACAATGCGCCCGCAACCAAGCGAGCAGCCACCGAGGGCTACGGCGCCACGGTGATCACTTACGATCCTGCCACGGCTTCCCGCAAAGCCATTGCCGAAGAACTCGCCGCAAAGCACGGCTACACCATCATTCCGCCCTTCGATCATCTGGATGTGATTGCCGGGCAGGGTACCGCGGCGCTGGAACTCTTCGAGGAAGTCGGCGCCCTGGACATGCTCCTGGTGCCCTGCGGTGGCGGAGGGCTGCTCAGCGGATCAGCCATCGCAGCCAAAGGCATGGCGCCCCAATGCCATGTGGTGGGCATCGAACCTGAACTTGCCGACGATGCCACCCGCTCTTTCCGCACAGGCCGCTTGCACACCGTGCACAACCCGCCAACCATTGCCGACGGCACCCGCACGAGTTCCCTGGGCAAACTCACCTTTCCGCTGGTGCGGCGCTACGCCGACGATATGCAAACGGTCTCCGAAGAAGCCATCAAAGAAGCCGTGCGCTTTTTGTTCTATCGCATGAAACTGGTTGTGGAACCCTCGGGCGCGCTGGGGCTGGCCGCACTGCTCAGCCGCGCAGTAACTCCTCAGGGCCGCGTGGGGGTCATCCTCAGCGGCGGGAACATAGATGCTGCGACCATGCAGCAAATTTTGGCAACATAAAGCCTCCCGCAACGCATAAAGCATACAAAAAGCCTCCCGGAACATCTCCAGGAGGCTTTTTCGCTAACCTTTGTGAAAACGAAGGGCCTACTCGGCTTCTTCCTCTTCCTCTTCGGCCTTGCCCTTGGCAATGACTTCGGGCTCTTCGCTCTCTTCGGCCATGCCGCTGGCGGCTTCGATTTCCTCTTCGCTGCGCGGCGCGGTGATCACCACGATGGTTTCGTCGGGGTCTTCCAACACCCGGACATGCGGTGGCAGCACCAAATCGGCAACGGTGATGCTGTCGCCAATCTCTTGCAGGTTGCTCAGATCCACAATCAGGCGTTCCGGCATGTCGCCAGGCAAAGATTCCACCTCGACGGATTCCAAAGTCTGCACCAGGATACCGCCGTAGGTCTTGACCGCGGGGGCTTCGCCTTCCAACTCGATGGGCACTTCGACCCGCATCTTTTCGGTCAGGGAAAGCGCCTGGAAGTCCACATGCAGCAAGGTGTTTTTGATGTAATCCTTCTGGCGTTCACGCACCACTGCGGTGTGGCGCTGGCCTTCAACCTCCAAAATCACCAAGGTGGAAGTGGACAAACCGCGCAGGGCTTTGCTGGCTTCACGGAAATCCAAAACCAAGGGAATGGGGTCAATGTGCTTGCCGTAGAGCACAGCGGGAAGTTTGCCTTCGCGGCGCAACTGCTTGACCTTCTTGCCGAGCACGTTCCGGCGTTCTGCCTTCAATACAACTTGTTCCATCTTTTCCTTCCTCGGGGCGCCTCTCACCCCTTGCTGGGGTTACCTTCGCCCCTTTGGTGAGGTTTGGCCGAGGCAACAAAAATTCGCCTCGGCAGGCGAATAGCCCGCCTATTTTAGCCGCTTGAGGGCAATTCGTCAATGATTCGCGTTGACGTTTAAACGCGCAATTGAACAAATCTTTGTCCCATCCGCGCCCAACCCCTACGGTGCTCCCACTTTGCTCAACCCTGCACGCCCAGGGAATCAGCCAACAAAAAAGGGCACGGCGATTGCCGTGCCCTGCGGCTTTCCTGATAAAGCGGCTACGAGCCCACCTGCTCGCGCGCCATGTTGCGCAGCACGGTGTGCAAAATGCCGCCGTTGCGGTAGTACACCACTTCCATGGGCGTATCCAACCGCACAATGACGGGGAAGACGATTTCACTGCCATCGTCCTTGACCGCGCGCACGGTCACTTCGCTCAAAGGCTGGAGATCGTTGCTCAAGCCTTCGATGTGGAACACCTCGTGGCCGGTCAGGCCGAGGCTTTCCACGCTGTCGCCTTCTTTGAACTGCAACGGCAGCACGCCCATACCCACCAGGTTGGAGCGATGGATGCGCTCGTAGGATTGGGCAATCACGGCTTTCACGCCCAACAGCGAGGGGCCCTTGGCCGCCCAGTCGCGGCTGGAGCCGGTGCCGTATTCCTTGCCCGCGAGCACCACCAGCGGCACACCCTCTTCCTTGTACTTCATCGCGGCGTCGAAAATCGTCATCTGCTCGCCGTCGGGCAGGTGGATAGTGTAGCCGCCTTCCACACCCGGCACCAGTTTGTTGCGCAGGCGGATGTTGGCAAACGTCCCGCGCATCATCACTTCGTGATTGCCGCGGCGGGAACCGTAGGAGTTGAAGTCCTTGGGCTGGACGCCCTTGGAAATCAGGTATTTGCCCGCGGGGGAATCCGGCGGAATGCTGCCGGCAGGCGAGATGTGGTCGGTGGTGATGGAATCGCCCAACACCGCGAGCGCGCGAGCGCCGTGGAGTTCCTCAATGGGCGGTTCTTCCAACCCCAACCCCATGAAGAACGGCGGCTCCTGGATGTAAGTGGAATCCGGATTCCACTCGTAGAGTTCGCCATCGGGGCTGGGCAGTTGGTTCCACATTTCGTTGCCGGTGAAAACGTCCGCGTATTTCTCTTTGAACAGTTCGGGGCGGACGTATTTGGCAATGGTTTCCTGAATTTCTGCCGCGGTGGGCCAAATATCGCGTAGGTAAACCGGATTGCCGTCGGGGTCGTAGCCCAGCGGATCGGTCTCCAGGTTGATGTCCACCGTGCCTGCAATGGCATAGGCCACCACCAGCGGCGGCGACATGAGGTAGTGGGCTTTAACCAAGGGATGCACGCGGCCTTCAAAGTTGCGGTTGCCGGAACTCACCGCAGAGACCACCAAATCGCCTTCGGTGATGGCGCGGGCAACTTCAGGCGGCAAGGGGCCGCTGTTGCCGATGCACGTGGTGCAGCCGTAGCCCACCACATGGAAGCCCAACTCAGCCAGCGGCTCCAGCAAGCCCGATTGCCGCAGGTATTCGGTCACCACGCGGGAACCCGGGGCCAGGCTGGTCTTGACGTAGGGCTTGCTCATCAAACCCTTTTCGCGAGCTTTCTTGGCCACCAGGCCCGCGCCCACCAGCACCGAGGGGTTGGACGTGTTGGTGCAGGACGTGATCGCGGCAATCACCACCGAACCGT
>JAADCW010000063.1 GCA_013154225.1 Chloroflexota bacterium | reverse complement strand
GTGCGCCGGGCTGGGTGCGGTGGCTCTGCTAACGGTCACTTGGGCCGGGCATGGGGCGATGGACGACGGTGTGAAGGGATACCTTCATCTCACATTTGATATCGCGCACGTTTTGGCCGCGGGCGCCTGGGTTGGCGCATTGGCAGCGTTTGTGCTGCTGGCGTCGACAAGACAAGCGGCCTCATCGGAAACGGTGGAAATCCTTAGTCACACATCCAATGGCTTCGCGCGTCTTGGGACGCTGATTGTTGCCACGCTGTTTGCGACAGGGACGTTCAACTATTTTTTGATCGTTGGGCCGACGATTAACGGGTTGTTCACCACGCCATACGGGCGCTTATTGTTGATCAAGCTGGCTTTGTTCGCGCTGATGCTCGGACTGGCCGCAGCCAATCGTTATCGGCTGAGCCCACGGCTTGCGGCGGCGGTTAGGGCCGCAGACCACGTCCACGCGGTGATAGCACTGGGGGTCGATTTGTTTTCGTTGTCAAAAGTGACGGTAGGAGATCGAGCACTGGCGTAGGGGTGGTCTGATAAGCCCTTGATTTCATTGGTTTTCCTGTTCACTTTTTCAGGCGTATTGTGTCTGCCCCAATCACCGGAGACACAAGATGCAAAGCTGGCACACAACCTACCTTGGCCTGCGAGAGCTGCCAAGGGAAATCAGCACCTTCGAGCTTCAGTCGTTTTTCACGTACAGCCGTACTGAGCGCGAGCTCATCAACGCCCGCCGAAGCAACGCCCACAAGCTGGGTCTGGCACTGCACATAGGTTTCTTGCGCTTGAGCGGGCGCCTGCTGAATTCGGTGCGCATCGTTCCGACAACCCTGTGGCGCCATCTGGGTGACGAAATCGGCATCACTGCTGTTGAACTGGCATCCCTGCGAGCCCTGTATGTTCGCGGTCGAACCCTCTTTGACCATCAACAACTGGCCTGTGATGTCCTGGGGTTTCATTGGATGACGGAGCACCAACGTCGCGCCCTGGTACGCACCCTGCGCGATGAGGTGGCCCGCTGCGCCGATCGGGATCAATTGCTCGTATTCGCTCGGCGCTGGTTGTATCAAAGCAAGATCCTGATCCTGCGCGACCGTGACATCCGTGTCCTGGTCACAGCGGCGCTGGGACAACTCGAAGAAGAAACAGCCAAAACGATTGCGGCATCTGTGCTGCCCGAACAACTGGTGCGCTGGCGGGATGCCATGGCCGCATTGCGCCCGGATGGGCAAACCCAGCAGAGCTGGTTGTGGTCGGCACCGGCCAAACACTCAACCAAACAAATTGGCGAGGTGTTCGAGCGAATCGAACTGCTGTACGCCCTGAATGTCCACAAACACCTGGACGACCTGTCCGGTCTCATTGTGCGGCGCTATGCACGCCGCCTGGCTTCAAGGCCTCCCTCGGTGGGGGCCAGGATCAAAGAACCCGCTCGCACAGTGGAGGTTGGCTGCTTTTTACGGCACTGCCTGTTTACCAGCACAGACCAAGCTATCTTGATGGTTCAGCGGCGCGTTGCCGATCTTTGGCGCACGGTCGCAGCAGGTGTCACGGAGACGGTCAATTGGGCTGACCTGTACAAGACATTGCTGGCAGAGCTGGCTGGTTTGGTCGCCCAGGGTGAACTTCAAGACGCGGAGTTGCGGGCTCGAATTGTTGCCCTGCTCAGTGCCAGCCAGCAAGGCAAACCACCCAGCCGGGCCTCGGTGGTGCGTGAGCGTTTGTTTGACGCCATACGTCCCGTGCGCTCTTTGCTGGCCGAAATCACCAAGCTGCCCTGGCAGGCCAATAGCGAGCACCCGGTGACCACAGCCTTGGCCCAATTGACGAAACTGTACGCGGGCAAACTTCGCGAACTACCTGCTGATGTCAGCGCCCCTCGCTTGGGTTCGGTCTGGAGCGGCGCGATTGCGGGTGCCGACCGGGAGCGCGCGTTTCGGGCCTTGGAGGTGGCCACCCTGTTTTCATTGCGACGTGCCGTGCGCAACGGTTCGGTGTGGATTGAGCACAGCCTGAGCTTTCGTGGCCGCGCACGCCTGTTCTTCACTGATGCGCGCTGGCAGGAAGAAGCCAAACGGCACTATGCCCGACTGTCACTGCCAGCCAATGCATCCACACTTTTGAAGCCGTTGCTGGCCAAGGTACGCGCCGGCGTGGAGGCAGTGGCCGTCGCCGCGCGCAGCGGTGTGCTGCGCGTGGACGAAGAACTCCACCTTTCAGTATTGCCGGCAGAGGATGAAGATCCAGAGGTGATTAAGTTGAGGGCCAAACTTGACCTGAGGATCGGTGAGGTGCAACTCCCAGAAGTGATCCTGGCCGTTGACGCTCAGGTACGTTTCAGCTGGATCATGCTTGGCCGCGAGCCACGTTCGACAGAAGAGCTGCTGATGGTCTACGCCGGCATCATGGCCCACGGCACCAGTCTGACGGCGGCCGAATGCGCCCGTATGATTCCGCAGTTGTCTGCCACCAGCATCCGTCAGGCCATGCGTTGGGCCGGGGACGAGCGTCGCTTGAGTCAAGCCTGCCACGCGGTGCTGGAGTTCATGCAACGGCACCCCATTGCAGCGACATGGGGTCGCACGGACCTGGCGTCGTCCGACATGATGAGCATGGAAACCACCCAACGGGTGTGGCAGGCCCGACAGGATCCAAGACGCAACACGTCCTCGATTGGCATCTACTCCCATGTGCGTGACCGATGGGGGATCTTCTACGCGCAGCCTTTTGTGCTCAATGAGCGCCAGGCAGGGGTCGCCATTGAGGGTGTCGTGCGCCAAGAATCCATCGAGACCAGCCAGTTGGCGGTGGACACCCACGGCTACACCGACTTTGCCATGGCGTTGGCCCGGCTACTGGGGTTCGATCTATGCCCACGACTGAAGGAATTGAAGCAGCGTCATCTGTACGTGCCGCGTGGCACGATCATTCCACCGGAGATCGCAGCAGTTTGCGAGGCTACCGTCGATACCGCTTTGATTGAGAAGCACTGGGACACCTTGGTCCATTTGGCAGCCTCGGTGATGAGCGGCAACGCCAGCGCAGTTGCAGCGCTGGCCAGATTTGGATCGGCGGCGCGGGGAGACCCCATCTACGAAGCGGGTGTTCAGTTGGGGCGCTTGCTGCGAACTGCGTTCCTGGCCGACTACTTTGTCAAAGACGCCTTCAGGAATGAGCTGCGTCGGGTACTCAACCGGGGTGAGGCGGTCAATGCCTTGAAGCGGGCGATTTATACCGGCAGAGTGAGCCCGGCTCAGGCCAAGCGGGCCGAGGAAATGCAGGCGGTGGCTGACGCCTTGAGTCTGTTGGCCAACATCATCATGGCCTGGAACACAACCCAGATGCAGGCCGTTCTGGACCGCTGGGCCAACCGGCGTCAGGTCATCCCGGCGGAGCTCACGGGGAAAATTGCGCCGACGCGGCTGCAAGGTATCAATTTGAGGGGCGTATTCCGCTTTCCAGTGGAGCGTTATGCCAGTGAAATCCTGCCGTCACAGACCACGCCGAAAACCGGGACCGGCGGTTGAAACCGAGCACGCTTTTGCGCCCTCAAACGGCGATCAAAAAAATCAACAGGAAACCCAATGAAATCAATGGCTTGGCAGGCCACCCCTACGCCAGTGCTCGATCTCCTACCGTCACTTTTGACAACGAAAACAAATCGACCCC
>JAADCW010000151.1 GCA_013154225.1 Chloroflexota bacterium | reverse complement strand
TACGTGGCCAAGTCCACGGCAAAGCGGTGGTTGCCCTTCTTGAGCAGCAGGGTGTTGCCCGCGTACGTGCAGAACATGCTGTACGTGGTCAACCAACTGCGATCCATATAAACCCGCGCATTGGGCAGGTCTTCGGGGCGGTTCAGCCCTTGGGAGTGCAGGTTCTTGAAGAGAATACCCGCGCGCTCGATTTCCGCGTCGAACTGGTCATAGGCGTTGCGGTAGAGGATGTTGGCGCTGTGCATCACGTACGCGGAACTGGTGATTTCCAGCGCGGGCACCGCAGCCTTAGCGCCGATGGGACCGCGGGAATAAAAGCCCACCAGCATGGTCATGCCTTCCATGATGTTGACCATGTGGTTTTTGATGTATTCAAAGGCCTGCTCGCGGGGGCATTTCTTGGCCAGCACGCTGACCTCTTCTTCGGGATTGACAATGTAATAGGTGCGATCAATGATGCGGGCTTGCTCTTGAGGCAGGTCAAAATGGATGGTGTGGTCAGGCATTTTCAGCGGCGCTTCCTCTTTGCGCTCCAGCGCAAACTGGCGCACCCATTCCACATCTTCCGGCGAGCCCGTGTTGATAAACACCCGCTCAGGGTTGCACATGGCAATGGAATTGGCAATGGTGAGCAGGGCTTCTTCGTTTTTGATTTTGCTCAACTTGGCCAAATTTTCTTCATCCAGACGTTGGGCAAACAGCGCCTGGGCTTCGTCCAGACTGCGAATGCCACCGATTTCGGTCAAAATATCAATGCCTTTTTTTAATTCCAACATCGTCTGCTCCTTTTTAGGATGATGTACTGGGCGTGCTTGGTTCAAAAAAGCAAACTGCACCCTTGCGGGGAACGATTGCTTAGGAAACACGACCAAGCGAACAATACTTGTTCTCAAAGGGCTCTACCAGCCTCGCCTGCAACACACCTCTGAAGACAGCCTCAACAAACCGCCACCGCGCCCTTTCATACCCCCTGACGCCTGGCCATTCCTTGCCTGCCTGCAGGGATGCAACGGGCTGTTACGCCAGTTCATAATTCAGGTTAGCAAGAGAATGCAATTCCGTCAAGCGGTTTTGGGCAGATCTTACCTTCTTCTCATCTAAATGTTAGATTTCCTAAACAAACTCCACGGCCAAGGGTCGCGGTGGTTTTCAATCGTCATCCATGTCCGGCATCCATTCCGAAATGTGATGCTGAACAGCGTAAGTCGCGAGTTCAATTCGGTTACGCATACCTAATTTTTCCATAATGGCGGAAACATAATTACGCACCGTACCTTCGCTCAAATTGAGTTTGTGGGCAATTTCCCGGTTGCTACGGCCTTTGGAAACCAGCGCGAGCACTTCCATTTCACGCCGTGAAAGCCCTTTGAACGCGGATTCCTCAATGTGAGCTTCCAACCGCCGCAGACGCGCCACCATTTGGCTGGCCGTTTGCGGGTCAAAAGCCACCCGCCCCTCTCGGGCCTGACGAATGGCGTGCACTAACTCGCTCCCCCCTACCTCCTTGAGCACATACCCCGCGGCCCCCGCGCGCAAGGCGTGCGACACAAATTCCTCGCTCAGATACGAGGTCAGAATCACGACCTGGGTGGTAGGATGCCGCTGGCGGATCAACCGACACGCCTCCAACCCGCTCTTGCCTGGCAAACGCACATCCATCACCACCACATCGGGATGGTAACGCTCCACCTGCTCCAGGGCCTCGTCTGCGGTGCCAGCCTCGGCCACCACTTCCATATCTGGCTCGGCTTCCAACAATGTGCGCAACCCCAAACGCACCACCTCATGATCATCTACCAACAACAAACGCGTCCACATGATTTGTTCCTCCAAAAAGTCAATCCAACAGGCCATCTAAGGGCACTTCCAAGATGGCTCTGGTACCTTTGCCGCGCTGAGATTCCAGTGTGAGCATACCGCCCAAAAGACGGGCTCGGTCTTGCATGTTGCGCAAGCCATACCCCATGTCTGGGTCGTCGGGCAGACCAATGCCGTGATCTTCCACTTCCAGCCGCATTTTCTCTTCGGCCGGGAAGTAATACAACCGCACCTCAATTAAAGGACTGCGGGCATGGCGAATTGCATTGGAAAGGGCTTCACGAGCAAAGGAAAGCACATGGGTGGTGGCCTCAGGCGAAATTGGAGGCACATCGTCGGCCTGAAGGTAAATTTCTGTGCCCGAAATACGGCGAGCTTCTTCCACCAAAGTTTCCAAGGCGCGGGGCAGGTGCAAACTTTCCTCAGAATGTAAATCCGACAAAAAGCGGCGCAGTTCTGCAATGGCCGCGTTGATCCCCTCCATCAGGCGGTCCAACCCTTCAGCCATCGCCTCATCCTTGGCGGTGCGTCTCAACGACTGCGCTAACAGCCCCGCGGCATATACCTTTTGAATAGCGCCATCGTGAAGGTCGCGCGCAATGCGTTCCCGCTCAATGGCCACCACCTGGGCCTGCTCCATGCGTTCAATAAGGCGCTCGGTTTCAAACTCAAACACATCCAGTCCCATAATGACTGCCACAGCCAGCACAATCCCCAACATAGACTGAAACACTTCAACAGGTACCACAAACACCTTCTCAAACATCTCGGTGTTGATCACGTTCGCAGGGAAGAAATCTGCCGGTGGCACCACTAAGCCCCCCAACAATGCATAACCTAACAGTGCGACACCAGCAATGCGTAGCAAATTATAAATGGAAGGTAACTCCAACGGCAACAAACGCAACTTGGCTTGCCGTCGCAACCCCATTGCTGCAGTTAGAGCACCTGGGAACCCCAAAAAATAGCGTGCCAGCGCCTCTGTCCATACCCGCCAGCGTTCCAAATCGTGCTCCAGCGCCAGGCCCAAATAAAACGGCACAGCCAGCCAGGCCACCAACAAAAACAAGGGTATAGGTTTCAACCACTGCCATTCCAAAGACAAAGGTGAAAGCAAACGCATCCCAAATTGGAATAACGCGGCAAACGATGCAGCCAATAGAAGCAACTGCAAAGAACGCAACACAATCACTACACTTGCAGAAATATGCGGCTCTTGAAGAGGAATAAACAAACTCCCCCACTGATAAAACCCGTGCAAAATACCAAATAACGCCAACCAGGGCATACTATAAGCCAAAGCCAACCGCGAATAACGTCTGGTTTGCAACAAGATAGCCAGCCCCATGACGAAAAACACCTGCCCATACACAAACAAAAAGATGGGGCGATTGATTTCAAACCAGTGGCGCAACACAGTGACCCACATAAGACAATTTTACCATCTCAACCACAACATGCCCACAAAGCATTTTTGCCATCACCCCAAAGCAACGTGCGTGCCCCTATACTGCCGCGGTTTTTCCTTCCCCTAAGTCGCCCTACACTGCACAAAACTTTGGTAAAATGAGAGGTGCAATGTCATTCTCTCGCGAGGCAATGATCATGGGTTGGGTATTGGCCGCGACTTTCATTTTGCTTAGCATTTGGCTTAGCATGGTCATGGTGACCATTGCCAGCGCGCCTGCTTACCCCACGGGAGCGGTACAACCGCTCCCGTTTGCTTTAACCCGCCAACTCGGAGGAAAACATGCCCATTGAAGTCCGTCTGCCCCAACTGGGCGAAGGTGTGGTCGAAGGCACGATTTCCCGCTGGCTGAAGCAGGAAGGCGACGCGGTGGCCGAACTGGAGCCGC
>JAADCW010000202.1 GCA_013154225.1 Chloroflexota bacterium | reverse complement strand
TCAAAAACATGATTTTTTTAAGATTTGAAATTTTTTGTGAGAAAATGATGAGACTAACTTTTTTGGCCAAAAAACTGCTTGCTTCTTCGACTTCCTTATGCTACAATACAATCGCAAGCGTGCTGGGTGCCCCCCTCACTCAGTGCGCTTGCATTGTTAACGGCCATATTTTGAGCCTTTGGCAAACTTTTGGCAAACTGCAACGAAATTGCAATGTTTTTCTGGAGACTTTGTAGTAAACTATAAAGCGTCGGACGCCTGGGTGCCCCCCTCACTCAGGCGTCTGACGCTTTTAACCGCCAGGGGATTACATAATCGGCGGCGAAGGTTTTTCCTCGGGTTCGTTTAAGTCAAAAGCCGTAAGGGTGTTTCCCGGCCTGGCATCTGCGGCCTGCTTGCGGGCGCGTTCTAACTGCCACAGGATGAATCGCACCCGTTGCGACATGGCCGTAGCCAGATTGAGCAAGAGGCGCGTGCCCAGCACGGCGTCGTCTTCCGCCAGGGCCAGCAGGCGCTCGCGGCTGAGGGCTAACACTGTGGCGCCTTCGGGGCCTGCAACCAAATCCGCGGTGCGTGGTTCCCGATCGAGCACCGCGAGTTCGCCGGTCATCCGCCCGGGCGGGAGCACGGCCACTTTTTGCCGTGGGGGCAGATGTTCATCGGTGTTTTCGCTCCACACTTCCAGCGTGCCTTCCCATACGATGTACAACTCGTCGCCAGGATCGCCTGTGCGGGCCAGCATTTCCCCTGGGGCCAGGTTGCGCACCTCAAACTGCGCGGCCAGGCGGATGCGCTGGGCATCGTTGAGCCCGCGCCCCAAATCCGCGTGGGCAAGGAAGCGGGCGATTTCGTCCACACGGGTCATTTCCTGGGGGTGCAGGGGCACCAGCCAGGGGCTGGCTTGAGGCAGGCCCAGGTAAGAAGCAATCAGGCGGCGGGTTTGATCTGGCCGTTCAAAGTGCGGCCAATGCCCGGCCTTGGGCAGAATGCGCAGGTCGGCTTCGTCCCATTCGTCGGCGATCACACCCGCGTCGCGCAGGGGCACGGTGTTGTCTTCCGCACCCCAAATGACCAACCCGGGGGTGCGGAGGTTTTTGAGGCGGCCGGTGAGGTCGTTTTCCCGCATCGCGAAAAAGCATTCGGCCCGCACGCGCCCTTGCCCTGGGCGCCGAGCATCTTCCCGCAGACGGCGGTAGTCGTGCTCGGTAATGCCGGTGCGTTCTGCAAAAGAGGCAGGCCGCATCAGCCGGTCGGTAACGCCCACAAAGGCCCGTTCCACCCCTGAAACAATCAGCCGCCCCAGGCCAAACCGTTCCATCATGGTCACGGGCGAGACGAACAAATTGATGAACGTGGAAAGACGCCCGGTGACGGTGGGCCCTAAGAGCACCATGCGCTCGATGAGCATGGGATATTTCAACGCCAGGGTGAGGCCAATCATCCCACCCATGGAGTGCCCCACATACACCACCGGCCCATCGCTCACTTGATGGATGAGCCCGGCCAATAGTTCTGCATAGGCGTCAATGGTGGTGCGGTGTTCAAAGGGCGGCGATTTGCCATAGCCTGGCAAATCCACAGCCAGGCAGCGGAACCGCTGGCTCAACATCCCCAACAGGGGCGACATGGCATACCACGAACTGGACCAGCCATGCACCAGCAGCGCAACCTGGTATTGTTGAGGCCCTTCTTCGACCACGTGAACGGCTTGGCCGTTGACAACGTAAACGCTCATACCCTTGCTCCTTCTCAAGCGTCCCTTGTTTTTCAGTGTACCGCAGAAGTGGGCAAAAAACAAATGGATGTTGAGGGCTTGGGTTATAATATCCGAACATCTGCCCAACAATTCCCAGAAAGATGGCCCATGACCACTTTTGTTGCCCTGGATTTAGAAACCACCGGCCTTGACCCCGCGGTGGATGAAATTATTGACATTGGCGCTGTGCGCTTTACGAGCCGCCGAAGTGAGGACGAATTCACCACTTTGGTGCGGCCTATGGGGCATATTTCAGCCTTTATTACGAATTTGACCGGCATTTCCGACAACATGGTGCAGTATGCCCCTCGCATTGACGAAGTGCTCCCGCAGTTGCGCGAGTTTATTGGCGATGCGGTTATTGTGGGGCATAACATCCGTTTTGATTTGAACTTCCTGGCCGCGGCCGGTTTGGTGCTCGACAATCCGGTGGTGGACACGTACGAATTGGCCTCGGTTTTGCTTCCGGGGGCCAGCCGATATGGTTTGGGCGCGCTGGGGCACATGCTGGGCATTCCTCTGCGGGCAACCCACCGTGCTTTGGACGACGCGCGCGTCAACCAATACCTGTATCTGGCCCTGGCCGAGATGGCGGAGGAACTGCCCATTGACCTGGTGGCCAAAATCGTGCGTTTGGGTGTGGATGCCAACTGGGATGGCACCTGGCTGTTTCAGCAGGTGCTCTTTCACAAACAGCGGGCTGGGGAAACCCCAGATCCACAGCCGTTGTATCCGCGCGTGCCCCCGCCTCAGCCCAGTGGGGAACCGCCCCAGCCTGAGGCCTTCAACCCCCTTTCACCCGACGAGATCGCGGCCATGCTGGAGCCGGGCGGCGCGTTGGCGCAACACTTCCCCCAGTTTGAGCACCGCCCCCAGCAGGTGACCATGGCCAAGGCAGTGGCCCAGGCCCTTTCCCAACCCCATCATCTCATTGTGGAAGCCGGCACTGGCACGGGCAAATCCATTGCCTATTTGTTGCCCGCGGCGCGCTTTGCCTTGGAAAACAACACCCGGGTGGTGGTTTCGACCAACACCAAAAATTTGCAAGATCAACTTCTCCAAAAAGATATTCCCACCGTGCAGGCAGTACTGGATGCGCCTCTCAAGGCCGCGGTGCTCAAGGGGCGGGCGAATTACCTCTGCCCCCATCGGTTGGAGGGCCTTTTGGAGCAGAAAGTCCAGCGCCCCGAAGAGGCGCGGGTGCTCGCGAAGGTGTTGGTGTGGCTTCATCAGGGCGGAAGCGGCGACCGCGGGGAAATCACCCTGCGCGGGGCCGCGGAAAACGCGGTGTGGCAGCGGATTTCCGCGGATGCGCCCGCGTGCACGGCTGAAGCCTGCCTGCGGCATACGCGGGGGCTTTGTCCTTTGCAGCAGGCACGCATGGCCGCGGAGCAGGCCCACATTGTGGTGGTCAACCACGCGCTTTTGCTCAGCGACGTGGCCTCGGGCAATCGCGTGCTTCCCGAATACAACTATTTGATTGTGGATGAGGCCCACCATCTGGAATCCGCGACCACCCAAGCCCTTAGTTTTACCGTGACCCAGGCCGACTTGCGCCGTATGTTTTCGGAATTGGGCGGACCTCGGGCGGGCTTGTTGGGCCGGTTGGTTTCGCTGACCCGTAAACTGCCCAAAAACGACCATCAGCGCCTGAGCCAACAAGCCGAAGTGGCAACGACCCACGCTTTTTTGGCCCAGGAAGCCCTCAAGGCTGTCTTTGCCAACCTGGATGAGTTCCTGGAAGACCAGCGCGAAGGCCGCGCCCTGGGGCAGTATCCCCAGCAGGTGCGGATTACCCCCGCGGTGCGCACCCAGCCCTATTGGGATACGGTCAACGCGGCGTGGGATGATGCCGCGCAGGGTTTTGAAGACTTAGATGCCGCGCTGCGCCATCTGCGCCGCACCCTGGCGGATTTGGG
>JAADCW010000091.1 GCA_013154225.1 Chloroflexota bacterium | reverse complement strand
AGCACATGCTGCTGCCCACCGGCCCGGGCGTGCGGGTGGACACCGGCGTGTATGCGGGTTTCGAGATTACGCCTTATTACGACTCGCTGATCTCCAAACTCATTGTGTGGGGCGAAACCCGCGGCCACGCGATCCAGCGTATGCGCCGCGCGCTGGAAGAATACAAAATCGTGGGCGTGCGTACCACAATTCCCTTCCACCAAAACCTGCTCAAGCAGAGCCGTTTCATTGCAGGCCGCTTTGACACCCAGTTTGTGGAAGAGCGCTTCTCCATGGAAGAAGCCGATGCCATGCGGGAGACCTATCCCGAAATCGCGGCCATTATGGCCACGTTGGTAGCCCATCAAGAAACCCTGCGCGCCGCGCATGTGATTCGCAGTGCCAAGCGTGACACCAGCAACTGGAAGTGGTATTCCCGCTGGGAACGCATCCATCGCTGACACTGCAACCTGCATTTTGCACCCTGCAATTTCAAGGAGAACCCGGCATGAAATACATTACCACCGTCAACGACCAGGAATTTGAAGTGGAAATTCTGGATGAGCGCCACGTTGCGGTCAACGGTAAGGTGTATGAAGTGGATATGACATCCATGAGCGATCAGCCGCTGTATTCCCTGCTGGCGGACGCGCGCTCTTTTGAGGGGTATGTTTACGAGGTAGATGGGCAATGGCAAGTGTTGATGGGCGGCACGCTGTATGAGGTGCTGGTGGAAGACGAGCAACTCAAGCGTCTGCGCATGGCCGGAGGCGGCGGAAGCAAAGACAAAGGCCCCTTCTTGCTCAAAGCCCCCATGCCCGGTTTGGTGGTTTCTGTGCCCGTGGTTGAAGGGCAGGAAGTCAAAAAGGGCGACGTGTTGGTGGTGTTGGAATCCATGAAAATGCAAAACGAACTCAAATCGCCCAAAGATGGCAAAGTGGAAAAAATCAAGGTGGAAGCCGGGCAGGCAGTGGAGCAGGGGCAGGTGATGGTGACCGTGGTGTAGCCTCAAGTTTCACTGGATTGTGAAGTACAAAGCCCTGGCAGGCGCCAGGGCTTTTTGTTTTTGGAGAGGTGAATTTTGTATAGCCTGTATTGTGAGCGAGCGCGTTGGAAGGGGGCATTGCAAGCCACTTTGAACGCGGGGAACGCGAGCGGGATGGTGCTTCTCTTTTCGTCCGCTGGGAAAAGGGGAGCTGATGGGTGCCTTTGTGTCAGGCCACCAGAACGCCAAAAGAGGGCTTGACTTGACCGCGTTTTAGGTACTTCAGGCTTGAGATTGGGCAAACGCGCCGGCAGATTCCACGTATTCCAAACTTTGATGCCGAAAATAGGTGTTGTAAAGGGAGGCGTAATGCCCCCCGCGTGCCAGCAAGGTTTCGTGGTTGCCTTCTTCGATGATCTTCCCCTGTTGCAGCACGATGATGCGGTCGGCCGCGCGCACTGTGGAAAGCCGGTGAGCGATCAGGATGCTGGTGGTGTCGCGCAAAATCAAATCTAACGCCTCTTGGATTTGGGCTTCGGTAAAGGGGTCAATGCTGGCCGTGGCTTCGTCCAGAATGAAGATAGCCGGGCGTTGGACCAGCACGCGCATGAGCGCGACCAACTGTCGTTGTCCCATGCTCAGCCGTGCGCCGCGTTCCCCCACCTCGGTGTGCAGGCCGTTGGGCAAGGCGTCCAGCCATTCCCCACCGCCAATTTGCTTGGCCAGGGCCAGGATTTCGGCTTCGCTCACATCCGGGCGGGCGTAGCGGATGTTTTCCAGCACGGTGCCGCTGAACAAAAACGGCACTTGAGACACAATGCCCAACTGCTTCCGATATTGCACCAGGTCAAACGTGCGGATGTCGTGCCCATCAATGAGCAGGCGCCCGCGTTGAAATTCGTAGAAGCGGGCAATGAGTTTGGCAATGGACGATTTGCCCGCGCCCGTATGGCCTACCAGGGCAACGCTTTCGCCTGGATGGATGTGCAAGTCAAAATCGGTCAGCACTTGCACCTGTTCGTTGTAGCGGAACCAGACTTTTTCAAAGCGGATGTCGCCTTTGAGCCGCGGCACAGGCTGATGCGCGGTTTGTTTGACCGCGGCTTCCACATCAATAAGGGCAAAAACCCGCTCCGCGGCCGAAAGCCCGCTTTGCACCTGCGCCCAAAACGACGAGAGGTTGAGCACCGGGAACCAAAAGCGGTCGAGGCTGCTCAGGAAGAGATACCACGCGCCCGCGGTCACCATGCCGTGCACCGCGCTCATCCCGCCCACGTAGACCAACACCGCGGTGCCCACGCCGCCCAGCGCGTTCAGCGTGGGGAAAACCAGCGAGAGCACTAACCCTCGCCGCACGTTGACCCGATACGATTGCTGGTTGGCTTCGTTGAAGTCGGCATAGATGCTGGCTTCCTGCCGAAAGTTTTTGGCCACAGTGATGCCGCTGACCGTTTCCTTGATGGCCGCGTTGACGTTGGCCATTGCCCGCATGCCCTCGCGGGTGACTTTACGCGCCCAGCGGCGAAAGCCCAGGGCCGCAAAGAAAAGCACGGGCAGAAAACTGAACAAAAGCAGGGCCAGATGCCACTCGGTGCGGATGAGCACCACTGCAAGAATGAGAGACTGCAGTACTTGGGAACTCAGGTCGGTGATGAGCACCACCACCTGACCGAAATCGCGCGTGTCAGAAGTGATGCGGGAAACCACCCGCCCTGAAGAAAATTCGTCGAAAAACGAAAGGTCGTGTTCCACCACTGCGTGGAACGCGTCTTGCCGCAGTTGGAGCACGATGTCGGCCACGGTGCGCACAGTGAGGCGGCGGCGCACCCAGTTGGCCGCCCATGTCACCACGCCTACCAAAAGCACCAGGCCGGTCAGCACCGCGGCTGTGTGCGCGCTGAGGGTGGAGCGCATGGCGTCCACACTGCGGGCAACCAAAATGGGCAGTGCCGCACCAGCCAGCGAAACCACGGCAATCGCCACCACAATGGCTGCCAACCGGGCGGTGTAAGGGCGAAAATACGACAGCATCCGCCGAAAGAGTTCGCGGTCGCTGTATTGCCGGTCGTAGCGTTCCTGGTCCAGATTGGAGAAGAAGCCCATAGCGCAGTCTTTAAGTTTGGGATGTTGGGGGTGTGCCTGGGGTAAGCATACCACATTTGGCTGGGCAAACGCGGCTGAAAGCATGAAAAAAGCCGCATTCCATCGCGGCCAAAACCTTGCCAAAATGTCAGGGGCTGAGTATAATCGCTCCTGCCTGTCGGGGCGTGGCGCAGTCCGGCTAGCGCGCTTCAATGGGGTTGAAGAGGTCCCGAGTTCAAATCTCGGCGCCCCGACCAGAACAGCCCACAACACCGTTGTGGGCTGTTTCGTTTTATAATAAGGCAGGTCGTTGAGTTTCTTTGTGGGAGCCGTTTGTGTCCACGCTTACCCAAATTCCTTTTGATTTAGCAGGTACCCTGTTCCGCAGCCCCATGCCTTTTTCTGCCCACGACCCCGATGGTGCGCTTTGGCAGGCTTACCGTCGGGTTGGCGTTGAAACCGTGGTGGTGCTCGCACCCACCGAGGAATGCCAGCGGCAAGCCGGATGTGATTTGCCAGCGTTCTATCGGGCCCACGGGTTGCATGTGTTGCATTTCCCCATCCCAGATTTACAAGCCCCTTCACCTGCCCACTTGCGCTGGACAGCCCAACGCGCATTGGACGATTTGCGAAGCGGGCG
>JAADCW010000044.1 GCA_013154225.1 Chloroflexota bacterium | reverse complement strand
AGCCACAACCACATCCACCCTAAGAAAAACACCCTGAGCGAGGCTCAGGGTGTTTTCGTTGCTTCAGCCACCACGATTTGCATATACACCGGATCGCCAAATGGCTGCCCTTGGGGGTCAAAGGCCTGCCAGGTGGAAAAGTACTGCCCTGGCTTCTCCGGCGCAGTGAAAACAATGCGCAAAGTGACTTCCGTGCCCGCTCTGGCAGGGAAAAGGGCCATCTCCTCCGGCGCGCCCAGGGCTTGCCCAGCCACGTGCTTGAGGCGATAGCGGCCATCCCAATTGCACGTGCCCGCGTTCTTGACACGCCAACGCTTGTCCAACTTCTGCCCTGGTTTCACCACCGTACCGTCGGGGATGGTTTCATCCTCCACAAACGTCAGCATGTTGGTGCACGTCCGCGCCGCGGCCGCGGTAGGCGGCACAGGGCTGGGGGTCGGGGTCGGCGCAACCGCGGCGCCCCCAGCCGCCTCGGTGGGCGGCACAAAAGCCACCGCGGCTGGCACCTCAGTTGCCGCACGGTGCCCCCCACATCCTGCCAGAGCCAACAAAAGCAACGCCCACCAAAGCCGTGGTTTCATTTGCCACCTCACTTGCTACCTCGCTTCACCTTGCCACATAATGCGCCAGATCTCTGCTTTTGCCTCTACTGCTACCACGACAAACCGCCACAGAGTTTATGACTATGCGAATGGCGGCGGTTTTCTACGGCAGGGTCCAGTAATTGACCTCATCCACCGCCACGGTAAAGTCTGGCGTCTTTTCCGAGGCAATCACCAAGCCAAAATAACCTTGCAGATAATCGGCATCCTTTACTTCTGCCAGCAAGATGCGGTTCGCATAAATCTTGAGGGTGTCGCCTTCCATCCATACACCCATGCGATTGGTTTGGTTAGGCCCAGAAAGGATCGCATTGCCGCGCGCCCAGTAGTGCAACGCGGTATAGTGTTCGCCATCCCATTGATACACGCGGTAACGCCCATCGCACGAAAATTCCACCACCACACCCTGGGAAGGATCTGGCGCACGCACGATCAGGCCATAGCGGTCCAAATCACTGCACGTATCACCCGTGATAAACGTGGCCTCCAGGAAGCCATCGCCCACCGGCGGATAAGAAGACAGCCCCCAAGAATCCGTCATGCCCGGCGTCAAGCCGTGCATCACCAGGCGCCCATTTTGAACTTCAAAGCGGGCGTCGTCGGTGTTGAGCAAATACCATCGGGCCGCGCTATCCATGGGATCGCTCACGGTCGGATCCCCCAAATTCAGCGACGCCGCGGCTTCCGGCACTTTGATCTCAACCCAGAACTTGCCATCTTCACCGCCAGGGCCAAATTGCTTGCCGTCAGGCGTTTCCAGGCGCCACTCACTGCGATACGTGCCTGGAGCTTCAGGGGCTTTGAATACCACTTTGAGGCTCACCTCGTCGCCCGGCGGCACCCGCTTGGGCAGGTAAATCTTTGCGTCTGCGCCCATCAAATCGCCGCCAACATGCACGGCCGCGTAGTTGGTCGTCCACGTGCACGTGCCCGTGTTTTGCAAAGTCCACACTTTGGTAAACTGCGCGCCGGGTTGAATTTCAGTGCCGTCAGGGATGGTTTCCGACACGAATTTGGCTTTGTTTTCGCACGCGCCCTGGGTTTCAGGCCACCAGCCAAAATTGGCTTCCGCGGTTTCACCAGCCTTGAGGGTCACTTCCTGCTCGCCCTTTTCCAAAGCCGGATACGTCCACGTGCCCGCGGTCAGGCGCAGGGCGTTGGCCTCTTCGTGAGGGTCAATGCGCACGCAATATGTGCCCGCAGGCAAATCAGGGAAGCGATATGCGCCCTGAGTATCGGTGTTGGTCACCAAATAGGGTTCGCCGGGGCAGGCGCCCTTGGCTAACACTACCTTCACGCCTGCCAAACCAGCCTCGGAAACATCGCGCACGCCGTTGCCCGCATAGCCAAAGCCAGGGTAGTTCTTGCAGTTCGGGCTGGGCGTAGGCGTGGGTTCCCCTTCTTCAGCGATTGGGGGCGTGCAGACGTCTTGCCACGCCGTCCCCACGATTTCCCCCACAGCCTGGGTTGCCGTGGCCGTGGGCGCCAGTGTTGGCGTGGGGGCTTCGGTGGCAGTGGCTTCAGGCACAGCCGTAGCCGTAGGCGTTGGCAAAGCCACACTTGTTGGCGAAGGCGCGATCAATGCCGTAGGCGATGCCGCCAACGTGGGCGGGGCATAAGTAGGCAACGGCGTTGGCGCAGGTGCAGGCATGGTGCATGCGGCCAACACCAACATGCCTAAAACAACCCCAAAATATAATTTCCATCGCTGCATAACACACCTCCAGGGCTGGCCGGGCATTTCAGGCTTTGCGGCCAAGCATGGCAACAGCCCGCCCCAAAAGCAGACTGAGCCCGCCGACCAGCATGAAAGCATCCCGCCAAAAGCGTTCAGGGAACAGGCGAATCAAAGTGTCTTTGTACGAAAACAGCCAGGTATCACCTTCGAAAAAGACTTTGTGAAAATCCACAAACAAGGTTTGGAAGGCCACGATGGTCAACGCAACAATGGCCAGCATCAACCCCACCGTGAGCCATCCACCCCAGGCCAAGCCGCGGCGAAACGCCTCCCAGGCATTCCAGCGATAGGCCGCCATTCCCAGCAACAGCAGCGCGGCTAAGGCCACTTCCCAAACCCTGAGCGAGCCTTGCACCACCCGCTTGACGTCTTCCATATGCCGCAGTTCGCGCGCATTGTAAAGGGGGCTGCCATCAGGCAATTTCCGCTCGGCCAAAAAACTGATATCCGCATCGTTGAGAAGATACTGCCGCGAGAGGTCAGCCCAATACAGGCGGTCTGCCGTGGTAAAGCCGTACGCGTCGGGCGGAAAGCCAGGCAAGCGATATTCTACCTGGATAAAAACAGGTGTGAGCAAGAAACGTACCACGCCCAGCACAATGGCAACAGGCACCAAAGGGGCAACAATCCAGGGAAGGATTTTCTCAAATGTCATACAACACCGCCTCTCATGCATCGGGATCCAGGGTCAGGGCATATTGCAACATGGCGATGGTGGCCTTGCGCCAGGGCGCAGGCTGCGCCGCGGGCTGGGGTTGCTCTGGGTTGCGGCCAAACGCGGCCAACCACGCGGCCGCGTCGGGGGCAATTCCCCAGCGGGAAGCCACACGGCTTTGGGCTTCTGGCGGCAGATGGGGCAAGGTCAGCGCGGCCAACAGCCAAAGCACGTGGGCGTTGTGCTGAGCCAGGAAGCGGTCGCGGTCGTCCTCACGGGCGCCCTCAGACGCCCTGGCGGGGACAGGCTCGGTTGCAGGGGCAGGCTTGTCGGCCTGACTTGCCCGGGAGGCAGCATCTGCCTCTGCAGCGAGGGCAGGACCTTGGGCTTCATCCTCTGATTCAGGCTCAAGGCCGCAAACCCAGGCGCGCAAACCATGCCGCAAATCGTAGATTTTCCCCTGGGTTACGGCAGGCCAAGGCTGCCAAAGCCACGCGGCCAGCCGCCGCAAGCGCTGCACGTGCGCGGCAAAGGCCTTTTCGGCCTCGGCAGCGAGGCCATCAGGCACCTGAGCCGCGGCAAGCAACGCCCGAAAGGCCGCAACCACGGCCTCTGCATCGGCCTCGCTGGGCTGAGGGCCCAAAGGCTGGCAAAGGGGCAGTCGCCTCAGCCAGACCTCAGCCAGGCGGTCGGCCGCGGCTTCCAACGGCGGGAAACGCGTCTGATACGCGGCTTCCAAATCGGGCACCCCCG
>JAADCW010000180.1 GCA_013154225.1 Chloroflexota bacterium | reverse complement strand
GGTGGGAGGCCAGCACTTGGCGGGCTTCGGTGGTTTCGGTTTGCAGGCGGCGGGCACGGCGTAAACTGCCCGTGGGGCGTAAGGCAAGCGCGCGTTCACGCCCCGCGGCAAACGCGGTGTGCTGCGCAAGGCGCTCCAGCACCTTGGGGAATTCCAGTACCTGAAGGGTTTTAGTGTCCATGGGAAGAGGTTGAGTTTGCCGCGGCCAGCACTTGCAAAATCTCCGCGCCAAATTTGGCAAACCGCCAGGGAATATCGGCCATGAGGGGGCGGAGTTCGTCTAAAGTGGTGGGGTTGGCCGCGGCAATGGCCTGCATGTGGCTTTTGGGCAGTACCACGTCGGAAGGGACGCCCATTGCCTTGGCCGCGGTTTGGCGCCAACGGCGCAGGGCTTCCAGCCGAGCCAGATAGGCGTCGTCGGGCCGCGGTGGGCGCTGGAGGATTTGCGGCGGCGCGTTCAGCCCTTGTTTGATGACTTCCAGCACGCGTTTGCCATAGCGCCGAATGCGCCCAGGGCTCATGCCAGGCACCCGCTGAAGGTCGCCGCGACTGCGAGGCAAGGCCCGCGCCAGCGCGACCAGGGTTTTGTCGTCCAGAATTTTGAAGGGCGGCACATCGCGGTGTTCCGCTTCGCTTTCACGGTAACGCCAGAGGGCTTCCAGCACCGCGGTTTGTTGGGGGGTGAGATGGTGACCCCCGCGTTGCCACAAAGGAGGACGGCCAGTGCCTTCCAATGGATGCGTGAGGCGGGCGAAGTCTTCCTGTGCCAGTGGGAGCAGGTCTTTGGCTTCCAACTGGCGATACAGGATGTTGCGCAAAGGGATGAGGAAGTGCGTGTCCAGACGGGCGTAATCTAACATTTCGGGCGGCAGGGGGCGCTGTCCCCAATCGGCTTTTTGAAAGCGCTTGGCCAGCCGAATCCCGAAATGCTGTTCCAGCAGTGCGCCCAGGCCCACTTTTTCATAGCCGAGAATGCGGGCGCTGACCATGGTGTCGAAGAGGTTGTTGAAGGTAAAGCCGAAATCCCGGTGCAGGCCAAGGATGTCGTATTCCGCGGCGTGGAAGATTTTTTCCACGTGAGGGCTGGCAAACACAGGCGCCAAAGGGCTCAGGTCGTCCAGCGCGAGGGGATCCACCAGATAATCGGCAGTGGGGGTGGAAAATTGCAAAAGACAAACCTGCTCGCGGTATGCGTGCAGGCTGTTGGCTTCGGTATCCACGCCAATGTGGGGCTCTCGAAGCAGGTCGTTGGCCAAAGTTTGAAGGGCTTCGGCGGTATCTATCCAGATAGGCGGGTCAGTGGGGAGGGAAGAGGCTTCCATGATGGCATGGTTTTAGGGGCGAGGTGTCGCGGTGGGCGGCGTGACGTTGAGTTGGTAGGGCTTTTGCGGCGGCAGAGGAATGCCGAAATGTTCTTGGATGTAATCCAGCGTGACGGGCACGGTGGTGGGTTCTGGCGAGGCGTTGGCATCGCGGGCACTGCGGAGCACAAAGGAAGTTTCGGCCTGCCTTGCCATGAAGAAATTGAGCACCACCGCGTCTTGGGGCGACACAGCCAGCACCACGACGTCGGGCGGGGGTGGTGTGGTGTTGGGCGCAGGGGTTTCAGCCAGGCTGCGCCCAACGTAGAGCACCCGCGCGTTTTGCACAGTGAGTTGGGCCACCATGCGAGGGCGTTGGCCTTCCGCGGGAACGACGTACACGGGCACCGCGAGGTTGTTGTCTTCCTCAGCGCGGCCCAACGTGCCCGCGGGGCGGAAGGCGTAGGTGCGGGTTTCCCAATCGTAGCTCAGCACCAAAACATGGTTGGAAAGTTGGCTTTGGAAGTTGACGTCAACATCCACGAAGAGGAAGGTGACCACCATATCCACCACGTCGCCGGCGCGCAGGGCGTAGCCCACGCTGCTCAGGCGGTTGATGGGGTAAGCAATGGCCACTTCGCCAGGCTGAAGCATACTGGCCAGGGTAGAACCCTTGCCAACCACGTGCCCGCGCGGTACGACGTTGCTCAGGCGCACGGCTTCCCCGGCCTGCAGGGGCGTGCGCAGCAGTTGCCCAACCACCTGAGAGATGCTGGTCGCGGCATCATCAGGCAGGGTTTTGCTGGGGCGCTGGGTTTCTTCCAGCAGGTCTTCGGTGAGCAGGGTGCCTGCCGGAAGGTTGGACGTGACAATGACCGCAGGCCGCATCACCGGCGTTGGGGTCGGGGTGGGCGTAATGGTGGGGGTGGGTGTGGGCCCGCCCGGTGTCGCGGACACGCCCGGAAGCACAAAGGGCAGGGTGCCGGTTTGCCGATAGACCCAGGCGCCATAACCAATGGCGACCAGCATAACCAAGAGCAGCATGAAGAGCACGCCCTGAAGGAATTTGCGTACCATGATTTACTCCACGGGAGGGAGCGGGGCGAGGGTTTCGCCCAGGAGGGCTTGGGTGAGGCGTTGGGTTTCGGTGAATAGGTCAACCCCAGGGGGCAACTGGTACTGCATGTTCACTTTCATAGTGAGGTAGCGGGCCGCGGTGCGGGCTTCAGGGGGGATGGTTGGAATGGCGAGCAGAAGGTTCAATCGTTCGTAGGCATTGGGCCCCGGGTCGGGGAAGCCGGTGCGGCGGAAGTATTCGCCCACGATATGCCCCGCGGCGCGACGGGCGCGCACGCGGGCACGGCCTTCCATTCCACGAGCCCGTTCTTCCAACCCTAATTGGATTTCTTTTTCGGCTTCGGTTTTCCAGGTGGGCATGATGTTTTCCAGGTGCTACTGTAATGGGGGTAATTTGTAGAGGGGTTGATAGCGGGAGGCCCTTTCCCAGAGGGTGAGCAGTTCTTGCTGATGCTGTGCCGCCCATTCGGTGACCATGCCTAAGGCCCTTGGCGGTAGATTACCTTTCAAAACAGCAAAAGTGCGGATGTCTATCACGGCTTCATGTTCACCGTAATAGGCATGAAAGTGCGGCGGCGCATGATCAGCAAAGTACATTTTGATGATGATGCCGTAAAAGCGACAAATTTCAGGCATTTTGTGGCATTTGTGCTGGTGAGGGGAAGATCTCCTCTGCTTTTTTCCCTGTAAGGCGTAAATAGAGGGCATCGGCGCAGAGTTCGATGTCTTCCGACCACTGCACTTCACCGTGCGAGCCGAGGTGGACGCGCTGAAAGAAGCCGGGGGTTTGCCAAGCCGTGAATACGCCTTGCCCGGCAAGATCGCTCAAGTCAACTTCGCCTTCGGTGCCATCAGCGTAGCGAAGCCATAAGCGATAGTGAGGAATGGGTTTAACTGCTATCAAACGAGGCATATTGCCCTCCAATGGGCAGACGCACCCGTGGTGTTATACCATCTTCTCCAGCATCTCAATGGCCTTGTCCATCCGCTCGATGGTCTTGGCCTTGCCCACGATTTCCAGCGTCTCGAACAGGGGCGGGCTGACCCGCTGGCCGGTCACCGCGACGCGCACCACGCCGAAGACCTGCCCGGCTTTCAGCCCCATTTCCTCGACCAGCGCGCGCATGGGCGGTTCAAGGTTTTCCGCGGTAAAGGCGTCTTCCGGCACCGCGGCCAGCACCTCGCGGGCGCGGCGCGCGATTTCCAGGGATTGCGCGGCATCCAGTTTCTTGGCAATCAGTTCTTCGGGCTTGGGTTCCACGGTTTCCTTGAAGAAGAAACCCGCGATGTTGGGCGCTTCGTCCAGGGTGGTGATGCGGGTCTGGATGAGCGGAATGATGGGCAGCAGGTCTTCCACGGTCACGTCGGGGA
>JAADCW010000084.1 GCA_013154225.1 Chloroflexota bacterium | reverse complement strand
TTCGGTGCCCGCACAACGCGGGTCTCTCCCCCGACGCCGCTCAATTGTCCGCTTTCATTCTACGGGTTGCGGGGAGAAAAGTCAAGGGAACACAACTGAGGTTCAAGCGTGAGTTTGGACAACGGGAACGGAAAATAAGGAGGGGAGTTGAGAGAGCAAGCGCCTCCAGGCCGCCTTTGAGCACTACTCAAGGTAGGTTGCACTCGCAATTGTGATCGCATCTTTACCTGCACAATAAAGGGAATGCCGCCTTCCGCAGCCAAGCAAAGGACTTTCTTAGCAGGCTACATAGGCTGTTTTGCGGGCCTGGGGGCGGAGTATTTCTGTAGGATCTAACAAAACAAAAAGCGCCTCATCAAGGCATAGTCGGGCAAGCACAGGACGAGGGTCAAAGCGTACAATCACGCTGAAGACGCTTGCAGGCTGCGGCATGATGGCGTGGCATATGGTGAGCGATATGGATCCAGCGAGCAGAGCCTGCATGACGAATGCCTTGGAGCCCTTCGGCTAAAGCGGGAGAATGCTCTTTTGCTCCTCCATAAGTCTTACCCAAATCCGTGCCCAAGGGATAAAATTGACCATAGCAAGCCTCCGTAGGTAGAATTTCTCCGTGGGTGGGATTTCTGTTTTTGCTTTCCTATATCACGAAGGCTTGCTTTTGTGGCCAAACTTTTGCCCGGACATCGGTGACTTGCGCCTATTGCAATGCCGAATCTTCGTTTTGTTGACGTTAAAATCGGTATTCCTGTTACAATATGTCCAGGCCTTTGACCTTTCGCTCGACGGCGCGAACATGACCAACGATACTCCCATCTCTCAACTCATTCGCCTGGCCAAAAGCGGCGACCAAGGCGCCTTCCGCGCGCTCTATGAGCGCTACGGTGCCCGGTTGTACCGCTTTTTCCTGGCTTATGGCGTAGATACTGATATGGCCAATGACCTGGTCAATGAGACCTTCATCCGCCTGTGGGAGCATCTCGACGCCTATCAGGAACGCGATCGCTTCGAAGGCTATCTTTTCCGCATTGCTCGCAACCTGCTGATTGACAAACAGCGGCAAGAGAACCGCTTTCTTCCCTTAGACGACCGCCCCCGTCAAGAAAAACGCATCTCCCCTGAAGAGAATGCGATTCAACAAGAGAATTTAGAAGACCTGCACAAAGCCTTACAAAAACTCAAACCCGACTATCGCACCGTGCTCATTCTTCGTTTCTTCTACGACTACACGCCTGCCCAAGTTGCCCAGGTCATGGAAAGGAGCGAAGGCGCGGTTCGTGTCCTCCAGCATCGAGCCCTCCAGGCCTTGCGGAAAGAAATTGCTCGACAAAAACGAGAAGTGTAACGGACCTGGCCTGGCTGCGTTATCCTAATACGAGGTCATTATGGACGCCCTGGAACGCGTACTTCGCGCATTAGAACAAGGCAAAAGCCTGGAAGAAGCCCTGAGCGAACTGCCGCCCCACGAAGCGGAGCGCATTCGCCCAGAGGCTGAGGCCGTGGCGTGGCTCTATCGTCAGGAAGCCGCGCTGGACGAGGCCGCGGCGGCATGGCGTCCCCAGTGGGAGCGTGTTCAGCCGCATCTGCGGCCGCGCAAAGCGCCAGCGCCGCAACCTCGACGACGGCGAGCCTGGTCGTGGCCTCGATTGCAACGCGCCTGGCAATTTGCTGTGGCCGCGCTGCTGGTGGCTTTTGTCTTGCTGGGCGGCACGTGGACCGCAGTTTCAGCCCAGCACGCGCTCCCGGGCGATTGGCGCTATCCCATCAAGCGGTTTATCGAAAACACCCAATACTACCTTGCGCCTGACGAAGCCTCTCGCGTGGCGTTAGAAGTCACGTTTGCCCAACGGCGTTTGGAAGAAAGCCAAGCCTTGCTCAAACAAGGCAAAGCCGACCTGGCTACCCAAACCCTTAATGCATATCGGCGCCACATGCAAACTGCGCTTCAATTAGCGCAACAATCCTCCCTGCCTCCTGAAGAAGCACAAACGCTGGCCTCCCAAATCAACGCCCAAGCGCAAACCTTGGCACAACTGCAAAAACGTCTCCCGCCGCAGGCTCGGCCTGCAGCACAAGCCGGGGAAGAGGTCGCCAGCCAAGCTGCAGCAGCCTTCCGTCATCATGGGCCGCCAACCCATGCTCAGCCTTCCCCCACCGCCTCAGCTTCGATAACCACAACACCCTCGCCAACGACTACCGCAACCGCCACCGTGACAACCACTGCCACCGCGACCGAAACACCCACGCCCACCGAAACCGAAACGGCAACGCCTACAAACTCGGGCGAAGGTTATCAATGGCAATGGCAAGGCGGAAAGGGGCATGGCAACGGGCCGTAACGCCCCTGCCTCCACCAGGCCCGATGGGTTCCCACCCATCGGGCTTTTTTCGTCCCCCCACAAAGGGCTTTCCCATTGAGATAACCGCCCAAATAGGAGAAATCTCCTATGTTTTTTCTCCTATTTGGCATGATTCCCCGCTTTTGTAATGTAACAATCTCACTTTCCCACCGTTTACCCTACAGCAGTTGTGCCCCGCTTGGGACACTTTTTCCTATTAAACACCCTTTACGACTCGTTCCACGGCACCCAAGGCCGTATGTGCGTTGTCAATAGGAGGTTAGCCATGCCGTTGCCATCCAACGCCCCTAAAAAACATTCTCGAGGCCAGGTGCTTGTGCTTCTGGCTTTAGGCTTTGTCGCCTTGTTAGGCTTCGTTGCCCTCAGCATTGATGGCGGGATGATCTTGAGCACCCGCCGTCGCGCCCAAGCCGCGGCTGATTCCGCAGCTCTGGCCGCGGCCTATGCCAAAGTGAATTGCCGCTCCGATTGGCAAGACGTTGCCTGGGAAGTTGCCAGGCAAAATGGTTTTAGCGCGGATGCCGGCGACGTCATCAACGTGACGTGCGAACAAGCCGACGGCGGCGTATGCGCCGACGCCGAGGACAGCAGAACGATTTGCGTTGGACCAGAAGAAGAGCACATCCGTGTCTCCATCACCACCGAGCGCCAAACCGCTTTTGCCCAACTCCTCTTTAGCGACAAACTGGAAACCCAAGTAGAAGCGGTTGCCCGTGCTCGCCAAGAATCGCTGGTTGGGCACGACATTTTTGTCAGCTTGAACCCCACCGGCGCGCCGCGAGCTCAAGCAGGCGGCATCATGGTGAACAATTCTGCCACGGTCAACCTCACCGGCGGCGGTATGTTCAGCAACAGCAACAATAACCCCAGCGTGGACAGCGGCTCAACCGTCACCATCAATCTGGATCCCGGCAGCACCATCCGAGCAGTAGGTAGTATTAATCTGAGGCCCTATCCTGATTGCGACTGGTGCATTGAAGGCGTCCAGCCCATTGACGTCCCCGAGCTGGTCCACAAATTCCACAACTTGATTCCGCCCATTCCCACGCCACCAGCCTGCACCCAAACCGTTCCCTCGCTCGAAATGAAACACGGCGGCACTCTATCTGCGGGCGTCTATTGTGTAGCAACAGGAAAAGTTGATTTACGGAACGTCACAATGACGGGTAATGTTACTATCATTGCCAACCCTACAACCACAGGTAACATTATCATTACAAATAGCACTGCAAATTCCTTGGAAATTTACAATCGCACTGGCTCCGTTATTTTTAAAGACAGTTTCTCTGCCAAACGTTTACGGGTTTACTCTTCGGGTGATTCCAACGTAGAAATCAAAAAAAGCGCAACCATCACGGTTGATGACGCTCTTTTCTATTTGACCAACGGCGAATTGGATTGGAATAACGAGACGTCAGTCCAAATCTGCGCACCGCCCAGCGACGATCCCGACGGCTTTGCCGGTCTGGCCGTGTATATGGTCAACTCCACAGGCAAGGTTGACTTCCACGGTGCTTCCAATAACTGGGTGGTAGGCACCATCTTGGCGCCTTTTGCCACGGTGGAGTATCACGGCGGCAGCAGCAGCGACATCACCATTACCTGCCATACTGACGATGCCAACCCCAACAACGATTTGTATGCCTATCACAACGTGCCCGCTCAGGTAGTCGGCGGCACGATCCTCTTCCACAGTGGGACGAACATCTATGCCAACTTTGACCCCCAGTTCTTCTACACCACCACTGTGATTGAAATGTTGAAATAGGAGAGTGGCTTGATAGCCTCTCCTCCTGTCTCTCCTCCCCAATCTCCCTCCCTAAACCCTTACCGCCCCGAATTTGGGGCGGTAGGGGTTTAAAATGATGCCAAGGTAGTTGCGCCCCCGAACATTCTATGCTATCCTATTAGCGAAATTCCTAACCGTATCCTACTCCCGTGATAAGGTAAAAAATGGACAAAACGCCTGATTACAACCAACAAATCCAAGATAATGAAAACGCCGTAGAAAAATTCTTGAGCCAGATTCCAGGCTTTCAAGGCTACCGCGCCAAGGAACACCGCCGAGACGCGGATAAACTGCTACGGCTCACCGTGGCCCAGCGGGTGGACGAGCAGTGGCGCCGCTTGACCGAGATTCAGCGCCAACTGGCCGCCTCTGGCGATTTTCAATACCTGGATGACCTCGAAGCCATTGCCATTCGCCTGCGGACGTTTTCCGACCAAGTGCGGACCGCTTCCTATGGCTATGCGGGCTTCTTCGATGCCCTCAAAGTGGATGAAGCCGCATTGGCTTCCCTCTATGAATTCGATGGCCAACTCCTGGCCCTGACCGATCAAATTCGCCAGGCTGTAGATCGCCTGGAACAAGCCGTGGGCACCGACGAACTCCCCAACGCGCTGCGCGACTTGCTTACCCTGGCCCGGCAGTCCATTGAAGTCTTCAACCGCCGCGAAGAAGTCCTGCTGGCCGACTAACCCCCACGCTTTTGGCACGTTCCATCTGAGGAGACAAAACTATGGCACGACGAATTTTTGATGTGATCGAATGGCCTGATGAGATGCCTAACGAAATCGTCCATCGGTTCCCCGAAACCGGCCCTGGCGATTTCCGCATTGGCTCCCAGGTCATTGTGCGCGAATCTCAAGCCGCGGTCTTCTTCCGCGATGGCAAAGCCCTGGATGTGTTCGGCCCTGGCCGCCACACCATCACCACAGCCAACATCCCCCTGCTGGTCAACTACCTGGGCAAAGCCTTCAATGACCGCTCCCCCTTTACCGCGGAAGTTTACTTCGTTTCCATGCGGGAATTCCGCGATCGCAAATGGGGCACGCCCCAGCCCATTCCCGTGCAAACGCCGGGCGTTGGTTTGGGATGGCTTTTGCTCAAAGGGTTTGGCACTTATTCCTATCAAGTCAAAAACCCCCAACAGTTTGTTACCCAAATTGTAGGCACGCGCGGCATCTATTTGATGTCGGACATTGAAAACGACCTGCGCAGCCGCTTGCTCCGCAGTCTCACCGATATGTTTGGTGAGATGAAGGGGAAGTATCAAACCGTGCAGGATATTCTGGGCTGGTTGGATGAAATCAGCGCGGGCGTTCGCGCCAAAGCCGCGGCCGAGTTTGAGGCCATCGGGCTGGAACTCAAGAGTTTCGTCATTGCCAGCCTGACCCCTTCGGAAAACACAGCAGAGGAACTCCGCTCACGCGGGTTGCTGGATCCGCAAGTCTATGCCCAACTGCAGGCCGCGGATGCCATGCGCGACGCGGCGCAAAACCCCAGCGGCGGCGCGGGGCTCACTGCGGGCATCGGCGCGGGCATGGGCATTGGCAATATGATTTCCCAAACCATGGGCGGCATGACCCAAACCCAGCCCCAACAGCAACAATCACAACCTCAGCAGGCTGCCAACAGCGGCAGCGAACTTCCGCCTGTGATGACCCCTGCCGAGGCCGCACAGGTACTCCGCGTATCTGAAGAGGACGTCATGGCCGCCATCGAGGCCGGCGACCTGCCAGCCCGCAAGATTGGCCGAGCATATCGCATCAGCCGTGAGGCCCTGGAAAAATTCCTGAACGGGTAAAACATCACTGCTGTTGCTCTATCCAACCAAACAGGGCGCTTGTCAGCGCCCTGTTTGGTTTTTCTGAATTGCATTTATGCCTGGGGGTTGTCCTGCCAGCCTCATTCGAGCAAGCCATCGCAATGACGGCCGGCACAGCGCCAGCAACGGCGTCTCGCTCACTTCTCAAGCCAGAGAGACGCCCTTTCCTCACTTTTTGTCCTTATCCTTGGCGTCCTTATCTTTTTTGCTGGCCTTTTCGTCTTTGGCAGAAGATTCAGCCTTGTTTTTGTGTTTAGGATCATCGCCCAAAGCCCGTCGGATGCGCTTGAGTTGTTCACCTGTCAGGCGCTTGCCCTTGGCCAGTTTTTTGATGGTATCTTTCAGATCTTCGATTTTGACCGTGGGCACTGGGGCTTCGGAAACGTCGTCAATTTCTGCCCGCGGATCGGTAAACACCAAAATAGCCTGCACGGGTTTGAGGGCTTCGTAATCCTCTTCAGGCAGGTTTTCCTTCAGAAGTTGCTCAACAGCCTCGACCTCGGCTTTGATTTCCAAATCCGGGCGGCCGATGCCTTCCTGGGCAAAAATGCGCCAATACCACAACATCAAACCACCGTGCTGGCGCCATTTGCCTTTGCTGTAGGTAATCCGCCCCCGCTGAAAGCGCATGACAATCACAAACACCCCGCCGGGCCCCACCAGCAAATGCGAAGCCGGGGTACTGTAGTGATACAGGGTGTAATCGCGGCCCAAGCCCTTGAGGGCTTTGGTGAGCTGCAGATCCAATCGAGGGGGGCGCGCCCAGCGGTTTGTAAAGTAAATCCCTACCTGCGAGAGCACAAACCCTACAATCAACAGCACAAACGTGGGGCCGACCATCTCAGGATGTGCGAACGTCAGATACACGCCCGCGCCCAACACCACAATGGCCGCGATGCCTGCATAACGGCCAATTTTCGCGTTCCGAGCAATGAATTTTTCGTTGGTGACAACTCGCATAATTGGCTCCTATTCCTTGTCAGCCTGCGTTGCAAGGCGCTCAGCAATAGCCGTGCCCAATTTACCCAGCAAATCGTTCTCCACAGCTTGGCGGGCAGCCCGAATGGCGCTTACCAGCGCCCGGGCGTCTGAACGGCCATGCCCCACAAACACCAGACCGTCAATGCCCAACAACGGCGCGGCACCAATTTCGCTGGGATCCAACAGCCCTTTCAGCGCATCAAAAGCAGGCTTTGCCAGCAGCGCGCCCAATTTGGTGCGCGGGGATGCCATAAGTTCAGCCTTGAGGGTATCTACAATCAGTTTGGTCACAGCCTCTGAAGCCTTGAGCAACACGTTACCCGTAAAACCATCGGTCACCACCACGTCCACGTCGCCGCCAAACAATTCCTTGCCTTCCACGTTGCCGATGAAGTTGAGGCCACTGGCTTCCAACAACGGATACGTGGCCTTTACCAAATCGTTGCCTTTGCCTGCTTCCTCGCCGTTGGAAAGCAGCCCCACGCGCGGCTGCTTGACGCCCAACACCTCTTCGGCATACACCGAACCCATCACGCCAAACTGAAGCAGATACTCAGGCTTGCATTCCGCGTTTGCACCAATATCCAGCACCACGCAGTAACCCTTGCGGGTGGGAAAACGCGTGGCCAAAGCCGGGCGCTTCACGCCCCGAATGCGCCCCAACCGAAAGAGCGCGTTGGCCATTGCCCCACCGGTGTTGCCCGCGGTCACGAATGCGTCGCCCTCGCCAGCCTTGAGCAGATCCATGCCCACAGCCATAGAATTTTGCGCTTTGCGCCGGGCGGAACGCGCGGGTTTGTCCGTCATTTCCAGCACTTCAGGCGCATGAACAATCCGCACAGGCAGGTTTTCGGCATTGAGTGCGGCCAACTTGGGGCGCAAAACTTCCTCTTTGCCAACCAAAATGATTTCATCGCCAAACAAGCGTGCGGCTTCCACCGCGGCTTGCACTTCAGGGTCAGGATGGTTGTCGCTGCCCATTGCGTCCAGAATGATGCGCATGGTCGTCCTCCAAGAAAATTGTGTGGGTTAAGTGTATCATAACGCGGTAGAATAGAAGGCAATCAACGCTGCATTCCCAAACCGTGCGGCCCGATTATCCTGCGATGACCACACAACCCCTCCTCGCCCCCGAAGTCCAACGCTATTTGCAGCGCGCACAGCGCATCGTCGCGCTCACTGGCGCGGGCATTTCAGCCGAGAGCGGCATTCCCACCTTTCGGGATGCCCAAACCGGCCTATGGGCGCGCTACAATCCCCAGGAATTGGCCTCACCTGAGGCCCTGGCTACCAACCCCGGGCTGGTTTGGGCCTGGTACACCTGGCGGCGGGGGTTGGTGAAGCAAGCCGCGCCCAACCCTGGGCACCTGGCCCTGGCCGAGATGGAACGCCGTGTCCCGCAATTTACCCTTATCACGCAAAACGTGGACGGCCTTCATCAGCAGGCTGGGTCGCAAAACGTCTTGGAACTCCACGGCAACATCATGCGCACCGTATGTGTAGCGCATCGGCACCCTGTCACGCAGTGGGAACCCGCGCCCGAGGGCGAGGCCCCCAAATGCCCCATCTGCGGCAGCGTACTGCGCCCTGACGTGGTGCTGTTTGGCGAAAACCTGCCCACGGATGTCTTCCAGCAAGCCCTGGAAGCCAGCCGCACCTGCGACGCCATGCTGGTCATCGGCACGTCGGGTGTGGTGTATCCCGCGGCCGCGCTTCCTGGTTTGGCCAAAGAAAACGGCGCTTTGGTCATTGAAATCAACCCACAAGAAACGCCCCTCTCTGCTGAGGCCGATGTTTGTCTGCGCGGCCCAGCAGGCGAAATCCTGCCCGCTTTGGTGCGTCAGGTGTGGCCTGACCAGCCAACCACGCAAAAACTGTAACTTTTTGGCACAGGACGGGTTTTAATGGACGACTCGCACATGGCCGACCTCTCCGATGCCGAAGCCCTGGCCCTCGCCCGGGCTGGCGATAAGGAAGCCTTCGGCCTGCTTTACCAGCGCTATGTCCAGCGCATTTACAGTTACATCTATTATCGCGTTGGACACGCGCAAGAAGCAGAAGACCTCACCGCGCGGGTATTTTACCGAGCGATGCAGCACATTCATCGCTATGAGGAGCGGGGGCTGCCTTTCTCGGCCTATCTCTACCGAATCGCCCACAACCTGGTGGCCAACTGGCATCGCGATCAAGGGCGGCGCAAGGAGATCGCCCTGGAAGACACCGGCTGGAATCCGCCCGTTGCTTCTGAACCGCACCCCGAACATCATTTGATTCGCATGGAGGAAGAAGAGCGCCTGCTCAATGCCATTCGGCGGCTTCCACCTGAGCGGCAGGAACTTCTGATTCTGAAATTCGTCGAACGCCTTTCCAACGCTGAAATTGGGCAAATTTTAGGGCGCAGTGAAGGCGCCATCAAAAGCCTCTACCACCGCACCCTGTTAGCCCTCCGCGCCGAACTCAAAGCCCAACAAGAAGAGGATTGAGATGCTCCACATCGTCACCGACGGCACAGCCGACTTTCCCCCCGGCTGGATAGAAAAATACCAGGTGCACATTGTGCCTTTCCGCATTCATTTCGGCGAGGAGACCTACCTCCAGGGTGTGGATTTGAGCGATGATGATTTCTATCGGCTCATTGAGGAACGCCACATCATCCCCAAAACCTCGCAGGCCTCGCCGCAACAGTTGGAAGACACGTACACGCGCATCGCACAGCCTGGGGATACTGTGCTCTCCATCCATGTAAGCAGCAAGCTTTCAGGCACTTTTGAGTCGGCGGTGATTGCCGCGCGCAAACTTGAAGGGCAAATTCGCGTCATCCCCTTTGATAGCAAAGCCGGCGCCGCGGCCCTGGCTTTTATGTGCAAGGAAGCCCGCGAGATGGATTGGGAAGGCTTCGCGGTGGAAGACATCCTCAAACGGCTGGAAACCATCCGCGAAAATACCCGCATTGTCCTCAGCATGGACAATCTGAACTACGCTCGCATGAGCGGCAGGGTCAAAGCCACCCAAGCCCTGCTGGCCTCCGCACTGCGGCTCAAGCCCATCATTGAACTGGAAGACGGCGCCCTGATTGCCAAGGGCAAAGTGCGCACCCGTGCCCGAGCCCTGGCCCATGTGGTGCAACGCATCAAGGAAGAATTTGGCGAACAACTCGTTGACGTCGCGGTCGTGCATGCCCGAGCGCCCAAGGAAGCCGAACAACTGGAAGCACTCACCCGGCAAGCGCTCAACATTCGCACGCTGATCACGACCACGCTATCCACCGCTGTCACGGTACACTTGGGGCCAGGCACCCTCGGATTGGTTGCCTACCCCGTGGAGGGAAGCCATGCCTCGGTGGGGTAAAACCCTTTCCCTCGAAGAATTGGCCGATTTGGAAGAGCAACTACGCGCTTCGCTGGTGCCGGTAGAGGCCGATGAGCAGTTTGTCTCGCGTTTCGGCGAGCAACTTCGCACCCCACGGCCTTTGCAGGTGCCGCAAGCGCGCACCTGGAACCAGGCCTGGATCCTTTTCGGCGGCTTGAGCGGCACGCTGTTGCTGCTCGCCGGTCTTACAACTCTGCTCTTTTGGCGCCATAAAAGAAAGGAGGTGTAACGCCTAACAAACCACCTTCGCCTTGAATTTCCCAACGCCTTGCCCAAAACTTCATATTCGCGCCTTGCCCATTATCCCCGCAATTGCAGTGGCGAGGAGCCTCATGGATGCACCAACACCCTTTCTCAACACCACCAAGACATCCGCGATTCGGCGCGATCTTGAACGGCGATTGGGACCTTTGCCTCAAGTTCAAAAATCTTACATTATCCTCATGACCCCGCGCAGTGGGAGCAACCTGCTGTGCGCTGATTTACGTAAGTTTGGCTTTGGCAATCCTGACGAAACCTTTTACCGCAACCCCAAAACCACCAAACGCCTCTATGGTTGGGAAACCGACGATTTCTATCAACACCTGCGTTTGGCCCTGGAATACGGCACGGTCAACGGCATTTACGGTCTCAAAATCAGTTGGTACCAATTCCGCACTTTTATCGCCAAAGCCCGTGACCTGTTGGGCAAAGACGCCCAAGACCTCAACGACGCGGAAGTGCTTGATGTCTTCTTCCCCAACGCCCATCTGATTGCCCTTCGGCGGCGAGATAAAATCGCACAAGCCGTATCCTACGCCAAGGGCATCCAAACCGGCGTTTGGAGGGTACCCAAAAACCTCAAAGTCAGCCTTTATCGCTACACCGCCCCTCCAATTTACCATCAACCGCTCATCGAGGCCTGCTTCGACGAACTCGTCGTTGCCGATACTTTGTGGATGGACTTCCTCCATCGGCACCGCCTCCCCTATTTGGAGGTTTGGTACGAAGACCTGGCCGAAAACTACGTGGATACCATGCTTCGGGTGTACGATTACCTGGCCCTGACGCCGCCCGAACAGCCTCAACCCCGCTTGAAAAAACTGGCCAACGCACAGTCGCAAGCGTGGATGCAGCGCTTCCGCGAAGAGACCGAATGGCTACACGAACCGCAGATGCAAAAAGCCCTCCAGGAAAGCGACTTCCACCAGGTACAACTCCTGCGTTTCGAGCGCCTGGCTGACGAACGCCGCGAACTGGCCTGGACCCGCTCCTGGGGCTATCGGACGCGCAAAGCGCGGCGCTGGATTTATCGCATTTACCGTAAAGCCCAAGAACTACGCGGCAAGCAACCCACAACAGACTAATTCCCCCAGCCAAAAGCCGGGGAACGCAGCACGGCTCGCGCAACAGTGAGCGCAAACACACGCCGCGCGCCAGCCTCTTTGAGGGCCTTGGCCGCGGCGTGCATTGTTGCGCCAGTAGTCATGACATCGTCAATCAGCAAAATCGTTTGCCCGTGCCACTGCTGAGGCAAAGCCGCAAAAGCCCCCTGCATGTTTGCCCATCGCTCTGCCCGGCTAAGCCCCACCTGGGAACGCGTTTCCCTTACACGGCGCAGTCCGTGGGGGCGGTAGGGCACCCCTAATCCCAACGCCACAGGGAAAGCCAGCAAAGCCGCTTGGTTATAGCCCCGCTCCCGATGCCGCGCTGCACTCAGAGGTACAGGCACCACCGCGTCCACTTCCCACCCGTGGGCCTTTACCACCGCCAAAAGTTGCACAGCCAAAACATCGGCCAAAGCCCAATCTCGGCGGTATTTCAGCCGGTGCACAGCCTGGCGCACGCTCCCGGCCATCAATGCCCATGCACGGGCTTGGTCAAATGCAGGCGGGGTTTGGCGACACGCGGGGCAAAGCCCTTCTTCCCGCCCCATCCCCAGGCCAGATAAAGGCGTGCCGCACTGCACACAAAAAGGCCGCGGCACCTTCTGCACCGCGGCCAAACAATCATCGCAAAAACGCGCCCCTACTTTTCCGCAGCCAACACATTCGGGCGGGAAAACCCAATCAACACTTTTCCAAAACAACCGATAAAGGCGATGAGCCCAAAACTTAGAAACCGCCACCGACGAACATCTGAATCACAATCATTGCTGCAGGACCCAACAACACGATAAACAGGGCTGGCATAACCAAAAACACCAGGGGAAAAAGCATTTTCACAGGCGCCTGTTGCGCGGCCTCTTCCGCACGCTGGCGGCGTTTAATCCGCATGTTTTCTGCCTGAATCTGCAACACTTTCCCCAAACTCACACCCAACTGCTCACTTTGGATAATCGCGGCCACAAAACTGGTCATCTCTGGCAGACCTACCCGGTCGGCCATGTCGCGCAAGGCCTCGCGACGGGTTTTGCCTAATTGCACTTCTCGCAACACACGGCCAAATTCAAAGGCCAGTTCGTTGTCCCATTTTTCCACTACTTTGTGCATGGCCGCGTCAAAACCTAAACCAGCGCCCACGCAAATTGTCAGTAGGTCCAAGGCGTCGGGCATAGCTTTCAAAATCTCTTCTTGCCGCTTGGAGATTTTGCTCCTCAGCCAAAGTTCGGGCAAAAAATACCCCAAAATGGCAAACGTGACCATCAAAGGCAGGGCTTTCGCCCGCATGGATTCGTTGGGGGAAATGCGCAGCAGCAAGAACGTCCCAAAGCCCAAAACCACGGCCATAGCAAAACGCATAGCCACATAAGTGGAGGCATCCAATCCCGAAGGACGCCCGGCCAGTTCCAGATTGCGCTGGGCAGCCTGAAGAGCGCTCTGGGGGGTGAATTTCAACGCAATGCTACCCAACGTGCGCGCCAAAGGCAAAATCACGCGCTGGGTAAAGGGCTGTTCCAGTTCGACCTCTTCCAAAGAATGAATTTCTCGCCCGCTATCCACATATTCGGCCAGGCGCTCTTGTAGAGGGTCTTCTTCACTCTCGTCTTGGCGCAAACCAATAACGGCCAATGCAATAGCGCCAACAATGAGCAGCCCTAATATCAACCAAACCACAACCATGATTTACCGCTCCCTTAGACCTCGATGTCGGCGATCTTCTGCATGACAAAATAGCCGATGGCGATCAAAATAAGCCCTGTGGCGATAATACAATAGCCCACCGGTGTGAGGGATGGGTTATCAGGGTGAACCATCTGCCCCATGTAGTCGGGATTGATGCGGTAGATGATGAAGAAAAGGATGATTGGCATCACAGCCAATGCAGTACCCGAGAAACGCACCTGCGAGGTCAACACCCGAATTTCGCCCTTGAGGCGCACACGCTCGCGGATGGTAGAGGAAATCGTCTCCAAAATATCGGCCAGGTTACCACCTACCTCGCGCTGAATGTTGATGGCGGTGATGACCAGGTCCAAGTCGTCGCTGGGAATGCGGCGAAGCAGGTTGTCCAAAGCCTGGTCCAAAGGAATACCAATCTGGACCTCTTGGACCACCCGCCGAAATTCTGTGGAAATCGGTGGCGGAAGTTCGCGGCTTACCGCCTCCAAAGCCTGCAACGTGGAATACCCTGCCCGCAGGCCGTTGACCATCAGGTTGAGCATGTCTGAAAGTTGGGAGTTGAACTGATTGAGGCGCCTGCGCTGGCGGAAGCGCACGAACATGCCCAAGCCAAAATAGCCCAACACCAACCCGGTCAGCGTGAACAAAATCGTGCCGCCGCCCACGGCATATCCCAACGCCGCGCCGACAATGGTCAGCGCAATGCGCAGCAGGATATACTCCATGGGCTTGAGGCGCAGATCTGCACGGGCAAGGTCGGTGGAAATTTTGTCCCACCACGTGGTCTTTGACAGTCGGCGGTCAACCCATCCTTCACTGCGTTTTTTCTTGCGTTCCTCTTCAATGGCCTGGAGGGTTTCTTCACCCAGATATTTATCCAGGCGCTCTTCCACCAGCGAACGGCTGGAGCGGTACGTCAGCACCACCCCAACTACCAAAAGCAAGAACGCCACCCCGCCGCCGACGACCAGAATCAACATCGGATTGATGTTGGCCATACTGTCCTCCTGAAACGCCGCGCCTGCTTAGCGCCGCTTGCTCCCAATGCCGAAGATCGAAGCCGGCAAATGGATACCCGCGGCTTCGATTTTGTCCATAAACTTGGGGCGCAAGCCTGTGGGCGTCAACCGACCGTACACCTTGCCTTCTCGGAAGCCGCCGTGCTGGAAGACGAACAAGTCCGTCATGCTGATGACGTCGCCTTCCATGCCCGACACTTCACTAATCGCGACCACCTTACGGGAACCGTCACGCATACGAGATTGGTGCACGATCAAATCAATGGCTGAAGCAATCTGCTCTCGGATTGCCCGCACGGGCAAATCCATACCAGCCATCAGGGTCATGGTTTCCAAACGGGCCAGGGTATCGCGCGGGCTGTTGGAGTGCACCGTGGTCATGGAACCTTCGTGACCCGTGTTCATAGCCTGAAGCATGTCCAGCGCCTCGGCACCGCGCACCTCGCCCACGATGATGCGGTCGGGGCGCATACGCAAGGTGTTAATCACCAATTGGCGAATGGTGACCTCGCCGCGGCCTTCAATGTTCGGCGGGCGGGATTCCAAAGTCACCACATGTTCCTGGCGCAGTTGCAATTCTGCCGCGTTTTCTACGGTGATGATGCGCTCGTCCGAGGGGATGAAACTCGAAAGGATGTTCAACAGGGTGGTTTTACCAGAACCCGTACCACCGGAAATCACGATGTTCAGTTTGGCTTTTACGCAGGCTTCCAGAAACTGTACGGCTTCTGATGTAATCGAACCAAAACGGATGAGGTCTTCAATCGTGAGCGGCGTTTTGAAGAATTTACGGATGGTAATTACCGGCCCCACCAGCGAAATGGGCGGGATGACGATGTTCACGCGCGAGCCATCGGGCAAGCGGGCGTCCACATACGGGCTGGATTCGTCCACCCGCCGCCCCAGCGGCGCCACGATACGGTCAATGATGCGCATGACGTGCTCATCGTCCTCAAAAGTCACCGGCACGCGCTGAAGTTTACCGTCACGCTCCACGTAGATATTTTTTGGGCCATTGACCATGATTTCGGTGATGCTGTCGTCTTCCAACAGCGGCTGCAAGGGGCCAAAGCCCAAAATCTCTGCGGCAATGGCCTCAAACAAGCGGTGGCGCTCTGGCCGCGAGAGGACAATGTTTTCCTCTTGCAAAATCTGCTCAAAGAGGTTGCGAATCGTGCGGCGCACCTCTGAGGCTTGGGAAATGTCCATTGCGGGATCCAGTTCTGCCAGCAAACGCTGCTGCACCCGCGTTTTCAAATCAGCCAAGGTACTCTTGTCGGTTTGCACACTGGGGGGCGTGGTGCGACGCGATTGAAGCGAACCCAAACTCTTTTTGTTACCTTCCGACGGACCTTCGCCACTCCGTTCAATGCGCTTGAGAAGCGACATAGAAAGACCTCCACTACAACCCGCGAATCTTTATCAGCCGATTTCCTCTGCCGTCTCCAATTCGGTCAAACGACGGCGGATGAGTTCTGCCATTTTGACAATACCGCGCGAAATCGGCGCGCCTCGGCTGGTTTCCAGCACTGGCCGGCCTTTGTTGATGGCCGGGAGCACATGCCGAAAATCTTCCGGAACAACCGCGTCCACTTCGTGCCGAAAACTTTCCCCAACCCGCTCTGGCGTGATGCCAATGCGTTTATCAAACCGGTTCATCACCAGGAAAATGCGGTTGTCGGGCACATCAAGGGAACGCATCCAATCCAGGAAAAGGCGAGCATCCTTGATTGACGGGATGTCTTGTCCCACTAATGTAACCACCAAATCGCTGGCATCCAGAGCGGCCAGGGTAATATCATCCAGAGCCGAAGAAGTATCCACGATTACATATTCAAAGAGGCTCTTGAGGAAAAGCAACACCTGTCCAAACTGCTCACCCGTCACCTGGTCGGCTTCTTCCAGATGCGTGGGAGCGGCCAACACCTTCATACCTGTGGCTTCGCAGGTGATCAGCACGCTTTCCACCACGTCCGCGTCCAGGGCATTGGCCCGAGGGGCCAAATCAGCCACGGTGTGCTTCCCGTGCTCGTTGAGCAAAAGCACCACATCGCCAAACCGCAGTTTGCCGTCCACCACCACCACAGGCGTATCTTCGGCATGCAGCGCCACACCTAAATTGACAGCCAACGTAGTGGTGCCCAACCCGCCTTTCGGGGTGTAGAAAGTGATGATTTTGCCGCGCGCGCCAGGCACACCGCCCAGGCTTTGGTGCTCCACCGCGACGGAACCCGAACTGGCCGTCCCCAACCGTTCAAACTCTTCTCGGGCAAACTGACCAGCCCGCTGAACCGCGGAAACCAACTCATCAATGGTCGGCGGCTTGGAGAGGAAATCCCGCGC
>JAADCW010000217.1 GCA_013154225.1 Chloroflexota bacterium | reverse complement strand
CCTCGGCATCCTCCTCGCTCGGCTGAGCCGGCAGAAGCGCCTCCGCGAGCACCTCCTCCAACCGCCGCACAGGCACCACCCGCAAGGCTTGTCGGGCCGATTTGGGCACGTCTTCCAAATCCTTGATGTTGCGCTGAGGCAAAATGACCGTCTTCAAGCCATGCCGATGCGCGGCCAGCACCTTTTCGCGTACGCCGCCTACCGGCAACACTTTGCCGCGCAGGGTGATTTCGCCCGTCATCGCGACGTCGTGGCGCACAGGCCGCTGCGTAAATGCCGAAATCAGCGCGGTAGCCAGGGTCACCCCTGCGCTGGGGCCATCTTTGGGCACCGCGCCTTCCGGCACGTGAATGTGCACGTCGGTCTTCTCAAAAATATCCGGATCCAGCCCCCACTCGCGGCTATGGGCCCGGAGATACGAAAGCGCGGCTTGAGCAGATTCCTGCATCACATCACCAATTTGGCCGGTGATTTTGACCTCGCCTTTGCCATCCATCAACAGCACTTCTACAGGCATCACCACGCCCCCATCCGTGGTCCAAGCCAGCCCCATAGCCACGCCGATCTCGTCCTCCTGCTCGGCTTCCATATCAAAATACACCGGCGGCCCCAAAAAACGCATCACTGTGCGCTCGGTGATCCGCGAGGGATAACGCTTACCCTCAGCCTTCAAACGGGCAATCTTGCGGCACACCCGGCCGATTTCCCGTTCCAGATTGCGCACGCCAGCCTCGCTGGTGTATTCCCGAATGATTTTGCGCAAAGCAGGCTCAGTAAAATGCACCTCGTCAGGCTCCAGGCCGCTCTCCTCCATCTGCCGAGGGATCAGGAAGCGCCGCGCAATGTGGACCTTTTCCTCCTCCACATAGCCCGGGAACTCGATGACCTCCATACGGTCCAGCAGGGCTGGGGGGATGGTAGCCAGGCTGTTGGCCGTGGTAATGAACATGACCTGGGAAAGGTCGTAAGGGATTTCCAGGTAGTGGTCGGAAAAGGCGTTGTTCTGCTCGGGGTCGAGCACTTCCAGAAGCGCCGAGGAAGGATCGCCCCGAAAATCTGTGCCGAGCTTGTCCACCTCGTCCAGCATGAAAACCGGATTGATGGTGCCGGCGCGCTTCATGGTTTGCAAAATACGGCCCGGAAGTGCGCCAATGTACGTGCGGCGGTGACCGCGGATTTCCGCTTCATCGCGCACGCCGCCCAGAGAAACCCGCACAAATTTCCGCCCCAGGGCCTCGGCAATGGACCGTCCCAGCGAGGTTTTGCCCGTGCCCGGCGGCCCCACAAAGCACAAAATAGGCTGACGCGTGCGCTTGGGTTTCAGGCTCCGCACCGCGATGTATTCCAAAATGCGTTCCTTGGCCTTGGGCAAACCGTAATGGTGCTCTTCCAGCACCTCGGCTGCGTGCTTCAAATCCAGGTTGTCTTCGGTTTGCGCCTTCCAGGGCAAATCCAAAATCCATTCAATGTACGTGCGCAAAATCCCGACCTCGGGCGCCATAGGGGGCAGTTGTTTCAGGCGCTCGATTTCCTTGAGCGCGCGTTCTCGCGGCTCATCAGGCAGGTCGGCCTTCTCCACCCGGGCGCGCAGCTCGTTGATTTCCTGGGTCCAAAAATCGCCCTCGCCGAGTTCGGTCTGAATAGCCCGCATTTGCTCGCGCAAATACGCCTCGCGCTGCGTGCGGTCCATTTCGCTCTGCACCCGGCTTTGGATTTCATCTTCCAACTCCAGGCGAGCAACAGCCTGGCTCAGGGCCTCCACCACCCGCTTGAGCCGCGCCTTGGGCTCAACTTCGCTCAAAAAAGCCAGCAGCTCCTCATGGCTGGGGGAAAGGGCCATGGCGATCAAATCGGCCAGCCAGCCCGGTTGGTCGGCGTTGAGGGCATAGAGGAACGCCTCTTCAGGCAGAGCGTCGTTGAGTTCCACAAAACGCTCAAAATTGCGGCGGGCCAGGGTCATGAGGGCCTGGGTTTCTTCATCGTCGGGCTCTTCAAAATCCAGCGGCCGCACCCGCACCAAGGGGTAAGGCGAAGATTGCAGCACCTCTACCAGTTCCACCCGACGCCGGCCTTGCATCAGCGCGGCATAGGCTTCGTTGGGCATGGCATAAGGAAAGCCCGCGGCGGCTTCCACGCCAATGACGAACACATCGCCCCACGTGGGGTTGGGCTTTTCCAAATCGCCCAGCATAAACACAGCCAGGGTTGTGCCGCTTTCAGCCGCGGCCCGTACCGCGGCCACGTTTTCTTCCCCGCTGAGAATGAGCGGCGCGATCAGATGAGGCAGCACAATGCTATCGGGCAAGACCACCGCAGGCAGGGTAATCAGGCCGTCTGCATCGGGTTGTGCGTCAGGAATGCTGTAAAGTTCCTCGGTCTGCGAACGAAGCGCCTCGGCGTCTTCGGGCGAGAAAGAGGCATTGTCCCAAGGGGGGGCTTCACCCTCGGGGTAGGATTCATCGTCAAATTCGTTGTCGTAATCGTAGGCCATCATTCTCTCACCAACACAAAAGTTTAGGGGACAATCTGTTCCGATTTCGGCAAAGTCAGCGGCTCCCACGGATGAGCCACCAACGCGGCTTTCTGCCACACACTGCGGGCTGCCGCGGCCACGAAAAGGCTCCCGGTGACCAGCACCACGGCCTCGCCGCCAGCATAGCGAAAGGCCGCGCGCAGGGCTTCTTCCATCGTGGGGAAGGCCCGCGCGGGACGGCCAAACTGGTGCACCACCGAGACCAAAGCATCGGGGTCGGCCGCGCGGGGATGGGTAGAGCGTGTGGTAACAACCAGTTGTGCGCGCGGGGCCAATTCGGCCAGCATCCCGCGGATGTCTTTATCTTCGGATGCGCCAAACACCAACACCAGCGGCCAGCCTGGGAAATATTCGTCCAGGGTCAAGCGAATCTGATGGGCTGCTGCGCGGTTGTGCGCCCCATCCACCACCAAGGGCGGGTTGCGGTGCAAAATTTCAAAACGGGCAGGCCATCGCACGCTGGCAAACCCGCGGCGAATGGCATCTTGCGAAAGGGTCAATCCCTGCTGACGCGCACACTGCAGGGCCGCGTAAGCCGTGGCCGCGTTGTCAATCTGGTGCGGTCCCAAAAGGGGAAGGCGCAAACGGGTGGGCTCCCATTCCTGGAAGCCGCCCGATTCCACATAAGCATCCACCAGGGGCTGTTCGGCCTTGTGCCACACAAAGAGCACCTGGCCTTCCAAACTGCGGGCCACGGGGGCATACAGCCAATCGCGCCCCACTTCCACCAGGCGGGCACCGCGCGCCGCGGCAACTTCCCGGATTTTGCGCGCGGCTTCCTCAGGCTGCGGCGCCATTACTACCGGCACGCCAGGCTTGATGATGCCCGCTTTTTCGCCGGCAATGGCTTCCAGGGTGTTCCCCAAAATCGCGGTGTGATCGTAAGAAATCGGCGTAATCACCGAAACCAGGGGATGCACCACGTTGGTTGCGTCCAGGCGTCCACCTAAGCCCACTTCCACCACCGCGGCATCCACGCCCTGGTCGGCAAAATAAAGGAACGCGGCTGCAGTGGTCAACTCAAACGTGGTCAAACCCGCGATGCGTTCCGTCCAAGGCTTCAGACGGTCCACCACCGCGGGCAGGTCATCGTGGGGAATTGGCTGCCCATTGACTTGAATACGCTCGGCAAAATCTTCCAGATGAGGCGAGGTGTAAAGCCCCACTTTATAGCCCCCAGCCCGCAAAGCCGACGCGGCCAGCGCGGCCGTAGAGCCCTTGCCTTTGGTGCCGGCCACATGAAT
>JAADCW010000038.1 GCA_013154225.1 Chloroflexota bacterium | reverse complement strand
GCTCCGGGCACCCGCCCGCGCGCACTGCCGCGGAAGCCGCGGCCCAATTGGGAGATGCCGTTGCCATCATCCTCGACGCCGGCACCGCACCTGGGGGACAACCTTCCACAGTGGTTGACTGCACCATTTCACCTCCGCGCTTGCTTCGCCCAGGCCCGGTGAATTTGGAAGCCATCCTCAGCGTGTGGGAGGGGTAAGGGGCAAGGCGAAAAAAGGGGATACAAAAATAACTTCTGCCCCTTCGCGTTTTTCTTTTCCTCTGCCTCCCTTCGACTTTACACCCCTTGTTGCTCCGATCAAGTCGGGATCTACCCGCAATTCGCAATTCTTCATTCGCAATTTTAGCCACGCACTCTGCACCCCGTCGACGCCACCTCTGGTTTTCCCTTCCCCGCCCTCTGGTTTCGCTCCCGCTGGTCGCTCAGGGCGGAGCCTGCCCACAATCTGCAATAAAAAAGGGCAACCCAAGGGCTGCCCTTTTCGTTTGCCAAATGGCGTTTGCGCCCTAACCCGCGGTATCCGCCGCGGCCTGGGCAATGGCCACAAATTGATCGGCCTTGAGGCTGGCGCCGCCAACCAACGCGCCGTCAATATCCGGCTGGGCAAAGAACTCCGCCGCGTTGTGCGGCTTGACCGAACCACCATAGAGCACCCGCACGGCTTGCGCGGTTTCCTCACCAAACAGCGCGGCCAGGGTGCCGCGGATGACGTCTTTGACCACGCGGTTGGCTTCCTCGGGGGTGGCGGCCTTGCCTGTGCCAATGGCCCAGACAGGCTCATAAGCCAACACCAAAGACGCAACCTGCTCCGACGTCAACCCAGCCAGTCCGCCTTCCACCTGCCGACGGATCACGGCCTCGGTTTGGCCGGCTTCCCGCTCTTCCAAGGTTTCACCCACGCACACGATGGGGGTCAAATTGTGCTTGAAGGCTGCGTGCACTTTCTTGTTCACGGTTTCGTCGGTTTCCCCAAAATAGGCCCGTCGCTCCGAATGCCCCAAAATCACGAATTGGGCAAATTCGGCCACCATACGCGGCGAAACTTCGCCCGTAAACGCGCCTTCTTCCTCCCAATGCATGTTTTGCGCGCCCAGGCCAATGTCGGTGCCTGCCAGCATCGCGGCCACGGGGAGCAGGCCAGTAAACGGCGGGCAAAGCACTTTCTCCACCCCCGCGACGGCCTGAAGCCCATCCAGCATTTCAGACACCAGCAAACGGGCTTCCTCTACGGTTTTGTGCATCTTCCAATTTCCGGCAACAAAGGGCGTGCGCATAAGCACCTCCAAAAAGGGAATGGGACGGGGCTCAAGGTTGGGCAAAAATCAATGTCCAGCCGCCCCAATAGCGGGAACCATCATCGGCCTGACACTCGCGGGCCTGCAAATCAGTCACCGTGGTGCCGTAGGCCGGGCGCACCTGATACACCACATCGGGTGTCATCAGGAAGTCGGCATAACCGGGGTCAATGTCGGGTTTCAAACCCGTGAAAATCTCCTCATCGCCGCCCAGCCAATGGATGTAGATAACCATGCCGGGCACAGGCTGGTCATCCGCGTCGCGCATGAAAATGCGCAGGAGCGGGCCATCGTCGGGGTTGCAGTAAGGCTCTTGGGAACGGAGCAAGAAAGGTGCGCCCGCGGTGGGGGCAGGCTGGGGCGTGCGGGTTGGCAAAGGCGTAGGCGTGGGCGGCAAGGTAGGGAAGCCCACGGGCGTGGGAGCGGGGGTAGCGGTGGTGCCACTCTGTGCCACCACAGGTGTGGGGGTTGCCGTGGCCTGAGGCCGCGGGGTGGCTGTGGGGCTCGCCTGAGAAACAGATACCGAAGTTTGTACAGGGGTAGGCGCTTCCCCCAACGCGGCGGCCAGCGCGCCCAAAGCCCGCACTTCGGCCATAGGGCGGCCTGCGGCCAATGCCTGTTGCGCTTGCGCGGCCAGGGTGTCTGCCGGGTTAGGATCGCCCAACAAAGCCAAACGCGCCTTGGCCCGCGGGAGATTGCCATCATAGGCGTATGCGCGGGCAATCAAACTGCGGTAAGTGTCTTTGAAATCTGCCCGCAGCGAGGCCGGCGCGGTTTGAGTATAGTTGACCGGGCACAGCACCCAGGCACACAGCAAACCCAAACCCAAGCCAATGACCAGACCAGTGAGCAAAAACCAAGGCGCCCGTTTCATGAACCATCCTCCACGGGCTGGGCCTGCAACGCGGTGAGCAGTTCCCGCAACACAAACAAATCTTGCGATGTGTAGCCATGCTCCGCGCCAAAGGCCAGGGCCTGCTTAACTGCCTCCACAGGATCTTCACCCAGCAACGCCAGGGTACGGCGAGCGGCCTCTAAATCGTCATCGGCCTGGTATGCCTCTGCGGTCATGAGCACAAAATCGGCCTTGTAATCAGGGCGCAGGGTGTTGGGGGCTGTGTCCACGTAGTCCACCGGGCTTACCACCCATCCGTAATAGAGGCCAATGCCCAACCCTACGGCAATGGACAACAAAAAAGCGATCCAACGTGCGCGGCGAGAGGTCATACTCAGCCTTCCTTCCGCACCTCAACTTTGACGCGGGTGCGCTTTTCATCCTCGTCTTTCACCAACAACCCCAAGGCAATAGCCACCAGGCTGGTCACCACACTACCGCCCAAGGCCGACCAAAAGCCGCTCACAGTAAAGCCCACGCCAAAATGCGCGCCAATCCACCCTGCCAGGGCAAACAGGGTGGCATTGATCACCAGGGTAAACAACCCCAACGTGAGCAAAATTAGCGGGCAGGTCAGCACTTTGAGCAAGGGACGCAACAAAGCGTTGACCACGCCGAAAATCAAAGCCAGCCAAAGGTAGGCATACCAATGCTCACTTTGAGGATGCACGCCGGGTACGATTTGCACCGCGGCATAAAGGGCAATGGCATTGATGACCAAACGAATGAGAAACGAACGCACAGACGCCTTCCTCAACAGTTGCAGGTGGCAAGATGCAAAACGCAAGTTACCGTTTGCAAGATGCAGGTTGCCAATGACGGCTTAGCGGCGGTAAAGCTGCCATTCTCGGATGAGCGCGTAAACGGCTTCGGGAAGGTAATAGCGAATGGGTGCGCCCTTTTCCGCGCGCTCTCGCAGTTCACGAGCCGCAATTTGCAGCAAAGGTGCGTTGACAAAACGCACTTTAGCCACCACGCCAGGCAGACAAGCCTCCACCACCGTGAGGTCAATCTCATCGCCTGGGCGGCGCATCACCCCGAGTTCATCGCACAGGTCCAGGAATTCCCGCACCCGATGCCATGTGGGCAAACCATGCAGGGCATCGCCGCCCATGAGGTAAATCCACTGGGCATGGGGATTTTGGGCGCGCAACAAGCGCATGGTATCCACAGCATAGTGCGGGCCTGGGCGCTCAATGTCCACGGTGCTGAGTTCAAATACCGGGTTATCGCCAATTGCGGCCAAAACCATCGCGGCACGCTTAGGCCAAGCCGTAGGTCTGGGGTCGCGCTTGTGGGGCGGGTCGGGGGTAAGCACCCACAGCACCTTGTCCAGCCCCAGTTGGTAATGGGCTTCCGCTGCCAAAATCAAATGGCCCAAATGCGGCGGGTCGAACGTGCCGCCAAACACACCAATGCGCTCGGGGCGGCTCACAGTGCGACCTCCTCGCGCCATTCCAGCGCGTAATCGCCGATATAAACGGTATCACCTTCCTGCACGCCAGCTTCCCGCAGGGCTTGCTCCACACCCAAGGCTTCCAGAATGCGGTGAAAGCGGCGCACCGACTGGTCGTATTCCCAATAGGTCATGGCCGC
>JAADCW010000065.1 GCA_013154225.1 Chloroflexota bacterium | reverse complement strand
GCCAAAAAGCCAAGGTGAGATCTTCTTTGCGAACTTTGCCTTTGTCTAAAATGAAGAAAAAGAGGGCGCGTGCGCCGGCAGCACGCCAGGCAGAACGCGGAATGGTTTCGCCGTTTTTGAGCACGCGACCGACGCCGAAGCCGAAAGCCTCTAACCGCAATGGTTGTGGAGGTGAAACTTTGACTCGGCTTAATGAGGCTGCGGCAGTGCGGGCTAAGGAGAGTAACGCTTCTAAGATAGGATCTTTGATTTCTTCATTGGCTCGTTGTAAAAATGCAGAAAGTTTTCTGGCTTCGACTCGCAGAAAATGCATGTAGCCTAATTCGGAAAGCAATTCTAAAGCGTTGAGAAGCAAATTGAGAGAACGTTCTTTTTCGCCTTCGTATGCCAACAAAGAAGATTGAATAAGCAAAATGCGAATTTGTTCTTCGTTTTGCAGTTCGTTTAAACGAGGAAGGATGCGCTCGAAAAGGCGGCGCGCGGTGTGCTCTTTGCCTAACAGCCAGTAGAGATAAGCCTCTCGCCAACGATACCATAGTGCGGTTTGAGGGCGGCTGTGGGCCATAGCAGCCGCACGAAGGTGGTCTAGAGCTTCTGTAAAGTTGCCACTGGAAGCAGAGAGCTTGGCCAAACTCCAATGTGCGTTTTCTATGGGGTCAATGAGTTGTTGGCGTTGTGCAACCTCAATGGCTTCTTCTAATACTTTGCGGGCTTTGTCAAAGTCGCCTTCTTCGTAAAGCATTTCCCCTTGCCCACAAAGGATAGCCGCCAGTGAGCGAGATTGATGGCGATGGGCTACGGCCAGAGCCTCTTCGTAGATTTCCAAAGCCTTTTGGCGTTGCCCCATGCGGTCGTATAAGTAAGCCAAATTGTTGAGGATGGCGGGGGTCTCGGTTGGATTGAGCTGATGTTCGCGCCACAGGGTGTAAACTCGCGTAAAACACCGCAGCACGTCGCTTAAGCGCCCGGCCTGGAAATAGAAGACGCCCAAGTCTTGTAATGCCGAAGCCAGGTTATACATGACTTCCTTGGACATCTCAGGATAGCGTTGATGAAGTTTTTCCAGGTCAGAGATTACTGTTTCCAAGCGGGCGATTGCACGATCTTGTTCTCCGGTTTGGAAGAGCCCCAGGGCTTCCAATCGACCTGCTTGAGCGGCATAAAGCGCCTCTTCCCCGCTGGCTTCAGGATTTAAAAGCGATAAAGCTTGCTGAGCAGCGTGGAGGGCTAAGTCGCTCTGACGGCGGAAATGGGCGTTGAAGCCGGAGGTGATCCACAGGTTAGCCAGTGCTAAAGTGTCCCCACTTTTCTCCAACGCAGGCCGGGCCAGGTTGAGCAGGGCGTTGCTTTCCTCAAATTGATTGAGATTGCTCAATACTTTCGCGTGGTAGAGCAAAAGTTTGGGGGCTTTGGGGCGGAGGTCCGGGGGCTGAGAGAGGACTTCCACCCAATAGCGCAAGACATCGTTGCGCCCGCTGATAAACATGCTCCGCGCGGCCTGCTCCATCCACGGGAGCGCGCCTTCCCTGTCGCCCGCGGCCAACCGATGCGCCACAGCCTCTTCAGCCGCGTCATGTTCCCAAAACCACGTCGCGGCCCGCTGGTGCAGGCGCCGATAGCGGTCGGGGGTTTCCCTTTGCAGTCGGTCGCGCAAAAATTCTGCAAAGAGTTGATGATAGCGGAACACCGCCCCTTCGGGCGTTTCAATGCGGGTGACGAAGAGGTTGCGGGCTTCGATTTCTTCCAGATAAGCCTTGGCCGGGACGTTGAGTACCTCTGCACAGAGGTCGGCGTGGAATTCCGTAAAGATGCTGCTGTCCAACAAAAAGCGCGCCAACGGGGCGGGAAGTTGATGAAGCACTTCCTCCGCCAAAAACGTGTAGAGTTGTTCTTGTGCGCCGTGGATGAGGGGTAACGAGCCTTCGGTGCGCAGGCGCACTGCCAATAACATGGCGATAATCCAGCCGTCGGTGCGCTGGGCCAAATCTTGAGCATACATTTCCGGCAGGGTGACCCCATAGGCCTGTTGCGCCAGGGCTTGCAGTTCTTCTGCAGTGAAACGCAGTTCGCGCGCACCAATGACCCCCAATTCGTTGCGCAGGAACAATTTGGCTGCCGGAATGCCATAAACACTGCGGGATGCAATCAGCAATCGGATTTGGTCGGGGAGGTGTTCCAGCAGGGTTTCGAGGAAATCTACAATGGGTAGGTGTTCCCCCACGAGGTGATAATCGTCCAGCACCAGCAGGGTGAAATCATCCACCTGCTCGGCCATGATATTGATGAGCGCGCCAGCCAAAACATCAGGGGCCTGGGAACTCGCGCCTTCGACCACTTCCTGGAGAGGTTGCTCCAGATGCGGGTATTGCTGGAGCAACGACCAGGCCAGATAGCGCACAAAGCGGCCTAAATCTTGATCTTCGGGGGTGATGTGATACCAACACACCCGGGCAGGGGCTTCGGCCGCGAAGTCCACCAGCAAAGTGGTTTTGCCATACCCTGCGGGCGCGGTTACAAACGTCAGTTTGCGGTAGAGGTTTTGGTGCAAAATTTCCAGCAAACGGGGGCGACGTAACGTGTCAGGGTGCCGGCGCGGTACCTGCACCTTGGTGAGCAGCAAAAGAGAGTCGCCGTTTCTGGAAGTCATGGTGTTTCGTCCAAAGGGGCGCGAAAAAACGCCCCTTGCCTGGGACGCAAGGTGCAGCCTTCGATGCCCAGGCCCTGGGAGGGCAAGTGCTGATGGGAAGACCTTAAAAACGATGCCGACCCCCCACCCTCAGGGTCAGCATTCGCGTGTTGGTAAGCAACCCATCTTCGGCCTCGTGCAAGTCGAATGCCATCTGCGATGCTGTTTATGATGTCGCTCTCATTGCCCCATCCATGCGTTTACGAAAGCGCGTTGTCGGAATGGTCCTCTGGCAATAAATTTCTGCATATCTATTCTACCCGCAAGCGGTTGGCGTATCAATGCCCTTTTATGGGGAAGCGTGGTTTATCGCGTGCAGTTGACCGATGTGTAGGTCAATGGTCTGCATTTGAAAGGGCCTGCGTGACGGCTTGGAGGAACTTCGCGTCGGTCCATGCGGCCGCGCGGGCAGCGCCCCGCTGGGCAAGGGTTTCGGCCACTGCGGGCTCCACCACCAGGGTCACCAGGGCCGCGCCCAAGGCTCTGGGGTCGGTGGCGGGCGCGAGGTAGGCCGCATCGCCAACCAGGGCTTCGGTGGTTGGCTCTTCCAACCCGGCGATGGGCACGCCCCAGGCCAAAGCCAACCGTAAGGGGGAACCCGCGGGCGTGGCTGGGGCTGGGTGGAAAAGGGCGACAGCGCGAGCGTAAATTTGCGGCAGATAGCGGGTGGGCAGGCTGGGGTAAGGCACGATGGTGCCCTCTAAACCTTTTGGAATGGTTACCTGACTGCTTTCGACGCCCAACAGCACCAGTGGCGTGGCTTCGCCAAGGCCAGATGCCGCCCAGCGATACCACACTTCCAGCGCAAGGGGCAGGTGCTGTTGAGGGTTGGGCACATGGTAGAGCACAAAAGCATCGGGAAGAGGTGGCAAATCGGAGGGCCAGGGAGGGCTTTCCTGCCCGCGTGGGGGAGGCGGCGGTAAGGCTTCTGTGGGCAGGACCGCGGCCCGGGCGCGGCCACCTTCGGCCAGCGCGAGCCTGAGGCGTTGCCCTGGTTGGGCATGGAGGGGAAGCGGCGCGCGCAGCGTGGGTACGCGGGTGAGAAGAGGAAGCCCGGCTGCACCATACAGCCCTTGTGCGCTCAAGGCACGGGCGGTTTGGGGCAAGCCCCATTGCTCCCACCATAGCCGTAAAGCTGCCTGAGCAGGGCGTTGGGAAACCTGGCCTGGGAGA
>JAADCW010000066.1 GCA_013154225.1 Chloroflexota bacterium | reverse complement strand
GCCGTCCACCAAATACGTGGGGTTGCTGTGGGTGGTGGGATGCGAAGTCTCCACACAGCCGCCCTGGTCAATGGCGACATCCACAATCACGCTGCCGGGTTTCATTTGGGAGACCATCTCACGCGTGACCAACCGAGGTGCGCGGGCGCCGTGGATGAGCACCGCGCCGACGACAAAATCGGCCACACGCACTGCGTGGGCAATGTTGAGGGGGTTGGAAGCCAGCGTGGTCAAATTGCCGTGCAATACATCTTCCAAATAGCGCAAGCGGTCAATGTTCTTATCAATGATGGTGACGTGTGCGCCCATGCCCAACGCCATCTTGGCCGCGTTGGTGCCCACCACGCCGCCGCCGATGATCACCACATCAGCAGGGCGCACGCCAGGCACACCACCCAACAGTTTGCCACGGCCACCGTGGGCTTTTTCCAGATAATGCGCGCCAACCTGCACAGCCATCCGCCCTGCCACCTCGCTCATGGGGGTGAGCAACGGCAAACGGCCGTCGTCCAGTTCCACCGTTTCATAGGCCACAGCATTGACCTTGCGCTTCAACAATTCATGGGTGAGTTCCTCTTCAGCCGCCAAATGCAGATAGGTAAACAGCAACAATCCCGGGCGCAAAAATTCATATTCCTGGGGGCGCGGCTCTTTCACCTTCATCACCATCTCCGCCCCTTGCCAAACATCGGCCGCGGTGGGCAAAATCTCTGCCCCCGCCTGGGCGTATTCCTCATCGGTAAAGCCGCTGCCTGCGCCAGCGCCGGACTGCACCAACACACGATGCCCTGCTTCGCGCAGCATGTGGACGCCGCCCGGTGTCATGGCAACCCGATATTCGTTATCTTTGATTTCTTTAGGGATGCCGATAATCATGGAAGGTCCTCCTTAGGAAAAGTAGAGGGAAGTTGAAGAAGTATTGCTTGTTGCTCGATTACCTGTTACTGCACCATTTGCCAAACATCCAGGGCTTCATCGTACTGCAAAACGTAAACCCTATCATCGTTGCCCACAACACGAAAAACTGGCCCACTGGGCTCACGCCATTGGGCCAGAATGTGTTGCACGGCAATACGCCGCCCCTGCCACACAAATGCAGTGGGGCGCTCAGCATAACGACTTTCAGCGCGACACCACACACGCACAGACTGAGCCGTATCGAAACCCATCATAGCGTAATTTGGGTATTGTCGCCCAAGTTGAGGTGGAAAGGCCGACCGTGCACCTGCGCGTGCCGCCCGATGAGCGAGGTTTCCAGCGCAATGTGCTCGACTTCTGCGTCGTCGTCCAAAATGGTATCCCGCAGCACGGCGTGGGAAACCCGACAGCCCTTGCCAATGGAAACATAAGGGCCAATGACCGACGCCTCGACCGTGGCCTCGGGATGAATGTACACCGGCGGCACCAGCGTAATGCCGGGGCGCAGGGCTTCCGCGGTATTGTCGCGGCCATTTTCCAGCAAATAGCGGTTGGTGGCCAGCAAGGCCTCCGGGGTACCCGCGTCCAACCACGTGCCGACTTCCTGGGTGCGCATCTTGAGCCCTTTTTGAAGCATGATGTTGATGGCATCGGCCAGGTAATATTCGCCTTTGGTTTGAATGTCGTGGTGAATTTGCTCTTCCACCGCTGCGGCTAAATCGCGGCCCTCGGGGAAGTAGTAGCACCCCACCACCGCGAGGTTGTAGCGATCGTCATCGGGCTTTTCGATGATGCGCTGGACGTAACCGTTTTCGTCGGTCACAACCACACCAAACCGCCGTGGATCTTCCACAGGCTTAACCCACGCGATGCCCTCATCGGGCGGGTTCTGCAAGAACCCAAAATCGGCTTCCATGATGGTATCCACGAAAATCATCAACACCGGCCCTTCGAGGTAATCGCGCGCCAAATAAAGCGCATGCGACTGCCCTTTGCGTTCCTTTTGCTCCACAAAATGGGCTTTGAGGTGGGGATAATGCTCGTCCAAATAAGCCGTTACCTGTTCGCCAAGGTACCCCACAATGAAAACAAGTTCCAACTGCTCCGCGGGCAAGGCGCCAAACATATCCAACACATGGCCCAGCACGGCCTTGCCTGCCACACTGACCAACGGCTTGGGTTTGCTCCAGGTATGCGGGCGCAAACGGGTGCCCAGCCCAGCCATCGGAATCACAACGGTCAATTTTTTGCTCATAAGGGGCTCCGCAGTGGAAGATTGAGAAGCATGGATATTTTACCATCGCTTGGTTTCCAGAAGGTTTGTTGTACAATAAAAGGGAACACGCCCACACGGAAGCCCGCAACGCCCCTCAAACTTCGGCGTATTCCTCATAAAACTCATGTGGAAAAAACTGGTGCGCCCCCTCTGGAAATGGTTTGCCGTTGCCCTGATCCTGGCAACGGCCTCGTACGCGGTGGCCTGGGCCCAGGAAGACGCTGGCACCGCGCTGGTTTTGCGCCTGGAAGGGCCCCTCACCCCCGCGATGGTGCAGTATCTCACCCGCGGCCTCAACACAGCCCAGGCCGAAGGGGACGCGGTGGTGGTGATCGAACTCGACACCCCTGGCGGCAGCATTGACCTGATGGAGCAAATGGTCAAAGCCATTCGCAACAGCCCAGTGCCAGTGGCTGTTTACGTTTCCCCTCGGGGGGCCATTGCAGGCAGTGCGGGCACAGTCATTACCCTGGCAGGCCACTGGGCCCTGATGGCGCCCGAAACCGCCATCGGTGCGGCCAGCCCGGTGGGGATGCAGGGCGAAGACCTGGACAAAACCCTCGAAGCCAAAACCCAGGAAATCCTTCAGGCGCTGGTGCGCAGTTTGGCTGAGCGCCGCGGTCCTCAAGCCGTCCAGGCTGCAGAAGCCACCATCACCGAAGCCAAAGCCCTTTCCGCACAGGAAGCCCTGGCTGTGGGGCTGATTGACCACATCGCACCCACTTTGGACGACGCGCTGGCCTTCCTGGCCGGCCAGCACGTCACCACCAGCGCGGGCGAGGTGACCTTGCCCGCCCAACTGCAGCCGGTGTTCCTGCGTCCCACCCTGGGGGAATCCCTCTTCCATTGGCTCACCAACCCTAACTTTGTCTTCCTCATGCTGTGGCTGGGCGCGCAGGCCCTTATTGTGGCCTTTTGGCACCCTTCCAACTGGCCCGCCTGGTTCATCGGTGCGGCGGCGTTGCTGTTGGCCGCGTATGGCCTGAGCATTTTGCCGGTCAATTGGTTTGGCCTGGGGTTCATGGCCCTGGCCTTTGTCATGTTTGCTGTGGACGTCAAAGCCACCACCCACGGCGCGCTTACCGCGGCAGGCGTGGTAGCCTTTGTTTTTGGGGCGCTGACCTTGTTCAACACGCCGCTGGCCCTGCCCCAACAGCGGGTCTCCGTGCCTTTGGTGGTCGGCAGTGGGCTGGTGGTGGCCGCGGCTTCCACCTTTGTGGTCACAATGGCCCTTCGCGCGCAAAAACAACCCGTCAAAACCGGGCTGGCGCAAGCTCATCGGCTTGTGGGGCACGTTGGCTACGCCCGCACCCGCCTTCTCCCTGGCCGCCGAGGCACCGTGCAGGTGCGCGGCGAACTGTGGACGGCTATCCTGCCCCCAGGGGAAACACCCGTCGAAACAGGGCAACCCGTGGAAATCGTCGAAGTACAAGGCGTGCATCTCATCGTGCGGCCAGCGCAAGGGGAAGCCAAAGCCGCTGTGGTAGAATGAAATTCATCCCGTGTGCAGAGGAGGCTGCTTCATGCCCCACACCCCCACCCGTGACCGCGTCAACCCCGCGGTGGTGGACACCACACCCAAACGCCGCCCGCCGTGGCTGAAAGTGACCGCGCCCGTGGGCGAAACCGTGGCCGAAATTCGCCATCTGATGCGGGGGCACGCGC
>JAADCW010000097.1 GCA_013154225.1 Chloroflexota bacterium | reverse complement strand
AGTGGTAGGTGTCTTCCTGCGGGTCATAGCCCTGGCAGGTGAGCAAGGTGATCCAGTCGTGGGATTTGTGGGCCAAGGGGGTGAGATCCTGTGGCGTGACCCGCATGACGTTGCGCACTTCGTAGGTGTAAACCAGGCCAAACGCGTGGATTTCAATGGTATCGCCCCAATGCAGTTGATGGAGGTTGACAAAGGGGCCGGGCAGGCCAGAAGCCAGGTACACATGGCCGGTTAGCACAGTGTTGCCCTGCCACGTGGGGAAGGCGGTGCCCTGCAACCAGCCAATTTGGTTGCCCAGCCAGGTGGTATCCCACTGCCCGTTGGTTTGGGGCACGCCCACGATGGGGGCCTGGACGTTGAGTCTGGGGATGGCGAGCCACAGGGTGCCCAACGAGGCGTAGCGGCGGTTTTGAGGTTGGGCCGCGATGTGGCTTACACGGTCGGGGGCAAAGCCGGTGCGGGGGAGGGTGGGGCGCTGGACGACGGCTTGGGCAACCACCACGTTAGGATCGCCCACCCAGCCGCCTGTGGCTTCATTGCTCACAGAAACCGCGTCGGGATCTAAGACGCGCACCTGGAAGATGATGACCACTTCGTTGGCAGCGTCGTCTTCAGTGGTCGCGCCAGGGTCAGGACCAATTTGGCCTTCCCAGATGATGGTGTTGGTGGCCGCATCGTACGTGCATGTGGTGGTTGTGGAAACGCCGCGCGCGTCGCATGAGAGGGAGCCAGGGACGTAAGACGTGCCGCTGGGGATGGGATCTTCGACGTGGGCGGAAATGGTGGTGTTGTTGGGGTTGATCCACACCTGTTTCCATTCCACTATTGGCCAGCCGCCAACAATACCGATTTTGTAAGCAATGGGCGGGTCAAAGGGCGCGGCCGTGGGTGTTGGCGTAGGTGTGGAAGTAGCCGTTGGTGTGGGGGTCGGCGTTGGCGTGTTGGTGGGCGTCGGCGTAAAGGTTGCTGTGGGTGTGGGGGTCAACGTATTGGTCGGCGTTGGTGTGAAAGTTTCCGTGGGTGTTGGTGTAAACGTATTGGTGGGTGTCGGGGTAAACGTTTCTGTAGGTGTTGGCGTAAATGTTGCTGTGGGTGTGGGGGTCAACGTATTGGTCGGCGTTGGCGTGAAAGTTTCTGTGGGTGCTGGTGTAAACGTATTGGTGGGCGTTGGTGTGGGGGTTGGAATGCACGCGGTCGTGCCCCACATGACCAAATCACCGCCGTAACCTACGGTGTAAAGGTTGCCGCAGGAATCAATGGCAATGTCGCCTTCAATGTCGCCTGAGGAGGAAGACGTGATGTGCCAGAGTAGGGTGCCGCTGTCCGCGTCAAAGGCCCAAACGCTTCCGTCGTGCAGGCCGAGGAACAGGTTGCCGTTGGGGTCAATGACCGGTGAGGCAACCACATGGTTGGTCATCGCATAGTGCCAGATTTCCAGCCCTGTGTTTGCATCAATGGCGTAGAGGTTGTAAGGAGGATCGTATTCGCCTACGTAGATGGTGCTTCCATCCGCGCTAATGGCTGGCGAACTCCGTACTTCATTATTGGCTTGGAAACGCCATTTGAGGGTGCCATCTGCGTTGAGCGCGTAGAGGTAGCCATCTTCAGAGCCTACGTAAATCACGCTGCCATCGGTGGCCACTGCCGGCGAACTGCGGACGTAATCGCCCGTGGTGTAGGACCAGATTTCCGTGCCGTCGTTGGTGTTGATTGCGTAAATGTTGTTGTCGTAAGAGCCAATGTAGAGGGTTTGTTCGTCGGGGCTCAGGGCAGGTGAACTTCGGGAGATTTTGCCAGTATAGAATTCCCATTTGAGGAGGCCATCGGGAGTGTAGGCGCGTACCCCTTTGCCCGTACCAATATAGATTACACCGTTGCTGTCAATAACGGGCGAACTGAAGATGGCACTGCCTACGTTGTCGCTCCACTTGAGGGTGCCGTCGGGGTTGAGGGCGTAGAAGTAGCCGTTGTGGGAGCCAAAATAGACGATCCCCTCGCTGTCAATCGCGGGGGTGCCAGCGATATAGTCGCCGGTATCATATGACCATTTGAGGGTGCCATCAGGGTTGACTGCATAGAGATAGCCTGTATCCGAACCCACGTAAAGCGTCCCGTCGGTGCCAATGATGGCCGAACTTGGGTAGTACTGCCCATCCATGGAAAACGTCCATCCCACCGAAGGCTGGGTGGTAGGACCCGCATACACTGTTTGCCCCAGGTGTTGGGGGCCATAGCGCCACATGGGTTTGGGCGATGTGGCCAGGGATTGGAGGAGCGCGGCTGGAGGTACCAATAAGCGAGCCAAAACAGGGGTTTGGCTCGCCATGATTAACCCTGTCAGCAAGGTCAGGGCTAAGACAATTTTATAGAGGGGGGATTGAGGTTTGGAAGGCGTGGACTTGATGGTGGTGCGAGGGGAGGTGCTGCGAGGCTGCATGATGCTTCCTGAAGACTGCCATGAATTTTTGAGTTAAAAGCAAAAAGAGACACAAAAAGAGACAAAGGCAGAAAGAAATGGGAAATGTGGGGGAACAAGTTCGAGCAAGTTCGCTTTTCAAACGGTTCTACCATTTTACTCCCCTTAGAAATGAATTGCAAGTAAAACAAGAATTATTGGCTAATTGTTAGTTGAAAACATTGTGTTGATTACTCCGAATTGTAGGTAAGTGCGTAAATGAAGATCGCGAAGTAATCACAATCGGAATTTTTGTATTTATCTTTCACGCTTGTCTTAAATAGAGGCGTAAGCGCTTTGACGGGGTTCAGTGTAAGCGTTTCAACATGGCTTGGTGCAGGCGTTTTGTTGCACGAAGCGTAGTGGAGGTTTTATTCGAGAAATTGGGGTTAGTTATGAAAAAGTGGTTTCATTCTCCCTCTGCCCTGGCTTTGGCCGCGATTTTGCGCACGGTTTCGCTGACCACGGCCTGAGGGCCGGTCAGACCGGCCAGCAACACTTCGGCGATGTCGGGCGCCATGCGCTTCAGGTTGCGCAGGCGGCGGCCCAGCCAGCCTTCCTCCACCTGGGGCTGCTGAACGGCGGCTTCAATCTCCTGCACTTCAGCCCGTAGGTCGTCCTTTTCCTGGGCCGGTCGGTCGGCGCGTGCAATGGCTTCATAGACCGGTGCGAAAATTTGGTGCACTTCGTTGGGCCCTATCATGTTGCCGTCACCGGTGGTGATGGTGCTGCCGCTGACGTTGCCGCCGATGGCCACGCCGCGTTCACCGGCCTGCACGATTTTGTCGCGGCCGACGAAATCGCCGCCGTTTGTGTGAACGCTGCCGCGGACGTACGCGCCGCCGTTGGTGTGCACCTCGGTTGGCTTTTGCTCTCGCTTGCGGTTGGACATGACAAACCTCCTGTTTTGGAGTATCAGGTGTGGGCAGGGATCTTTCGGTGTGCGGCATCGTGGTGCCGCTCTGGAAAGCGGCGACAAGTCGCCGCACTCCGAAAATATCTGCCGATGGTCGTAGGGGCGAGGCACCGCCTCGCCCAGAGCGCAGCAGCGCTGCGCCCCTACAAGCCCCGATGGGCGTCACAGGTGTAGGGGTGCACGGCTGTGCCTCGCCCCGTGAAAATCACCTCGCGCGTTTAAAACCGCTGGGGGGCTCTGCCCCCCAGACCCCCCTCCAGGATTCAGAAGCCAGAGGCCAGAACGCAGAACACAGCATTCAGCAAACAAAAGCCTACCCCCACTTTGCCAGGGAGTACACTACCCGAAAGCCGATATTGAAGTAGAAGAAGGATGGGACGTCCCAGTGCCGGAAAGCGGCACGCGCGAACCTCCGATTAAAGTTCCACGAGCCGCCGCGAACCACCCGACGGGAGGGGCCATCCAACCGTTCCCGTCCGTCGGCGGGG
>JAADCW010000208.1 GCA_013154225.1 Chloroflexota bacterium | reverse complement strand
GGCGAGCCGCGCGTTTTGTTATGGGTTTGCCATTGGTCATTCGCCTTTCTTCCTTTGACCAAATTCCGACCTTGCGGTATAATGACGCCCGCATTGCCCCATCCAGTCGGATGGGGAGCGTTTTGTATGCCTATTCTCAGCCTGCATTGGGCTGAAATCCTGTTGTGAGGGAGTACGATGCCGAAACGGACTTACCAACCCAAAATTCGCCGTCGTCTGCGACGGCACGGTTTTCGCGCCCGCATGGCAAGCCGCGGCGGGCGGCTGGTGCTCAAGCGCCGCCGCCTCAAGGGTCGTCATCGCCTGACGGTGCGCATGAATAATCACGTCAAGCGGATCAATTGGAAGGCCTAAACGCCGGTTGCCCGGTAGGCTTCGGCAATGTGCCGTGAATCGTAGGTTTCGTCTGAGGAAAAATGCGGATTTTCAGCGGGTGCGGCGTGAAGGTAGGGCCTACGCCCACCCGCTGGTTGTGTTGATTGTAGCGCCCAATGAATTGGCGCAGGTGCGCGTAGGGGTTGCGGCCGGGCGGAGTGTGGGGAAGGCAGTGCAACGCAATAAGGCCAAGCGCCGCTTGCGAGAAATTATGCGCCCGCTTATTCCTCAGATTGCGCCAGGGCACGACTTGATGCTGATTGCCCGCAAACCTATGATCGAGGCCGACTTTGCCGAAGTCCGTCGGGCGGTGTTGACTTTACTTCGTCGGGCAGATTTACTGCAGCCCGGCCAAGATCCCCTTCCCCCTGATGACACACCCCCATCCGCATCCGCCGCTTGATTTTTCGCTACGCCCCCCCAACCCGGAGTTGCCTCCGTTGGGGGCGTTGCCGCGTACCCCCCGCTATTGGCCTCGCCTGGCCTTGCTGGGGCTGATACGCTTATATCAAATGACGTTTTCCAAGGCACTTCCCGCCAACACGTGCCGCTTTTACCCCACATGCTCGCACTATGGCTATGAGGCCATTTACAAATATGGGGCCCTCAAGGGCGGCCTTATGGCGGTGTGGCGGGTGCTGCGTTGCAATCCTTTCAACCCCGGCGGGTACGACCCCGTACCTTAGCCTGCTCAGGATGGAGTGAAATTTGAAAAAACGCTGGTTGCTCTGGATTTTGTTCTTTGGCCTGGCGCTGAGTTTGAGTGCTTGCGGCTCCCGTTTGGGCGCCAACAGCTGGCCGGGCGTGACCGTGGCCGATAATACGGCCTACGTGGCTGCTGGCCCCGCGGTGTATGCTTTCCGCGTGGAAGACGGCAGCCTGCTGTGGGCCTTTACCGGTGGCGATGCGAGGGATTTCTCGGCTTACGCGCCGCCTGTGTTTTCTGCCGACCATCAGGTTATGGTGGTGGGTGATTACGGTGGTCGCCTCTATGCGTTGGATCCCAAAAATGGGGCGCTTAAATGGTCTTTCGACGGCCCGCAAAGCCACTTTGTTGCCGCGCCGCTGATAACAAACAAGACCATCTATGCCCCCAACGCGGATGGTAACCTCTATGCCTTGGACCTCCAGGGCGAAGTCCTCTGGACGTTTGAGGCTGGTGATCCGCTGTGGGGTACGCCGGTAACCGACGGCAAGCGCCTTTATGTGCCTTCCCTGGGGCATGTGCTTTATGCCATTGACCCCAAGGACGGCAGTGTGATTTGGCAAACCAAACTGGATGGCGCTTTGGCTTCCCAGCCCACGCTGGTGGACGGCGTGCTGTATGTGGGTACGTTTGCCAACCAGGTGGTGGCCGTGCAAGCTGAAGACGGCAAAGTGCTGTGGACCGCGCCGGCTTCGGGTTGGGTGTGGAGCGCACCGGCCTATGCCGATGGCACCCTGTTTGTCGGCGATTTGGGTGGCAAAATCATGGCGCTGGATGCCGAGACCGGTAAGGAAAAATGGAGCGTCACCCAAGGCGGTCCTGTCATCGGTCAGCCTGCGGTGGATAACGATGCGCTTTATTTCACCACCGAAAATGGCGTACTCATCGCCCTTACCACCGAAGGCAAGCCCCTTTGGCAGCACAATTTCGACGGCAAACTGTACGCTTCCCCTGTCGTGGCCGGCGACACGTTGCTGATCGCACCCTATAAGAGCACCAATTTCTTGGTGGCGATGAACACCGACGGCCAAATCCGCTGGACGCTGACCACCGAGGCTGTGGAATCGGCCCTCAAACTCCTCCAGGAAAAGAAATAGCCGCGGCGACCCCCTCGGCTGACCCCTCTCCAAAAAGGTAACGGAACACGCTTATGTGGAATACCCTCGTCGTTGACCCCATGCTCAATATCCTGCTGTGGATTTACAATCTGCTGGGGCACAACTTCGGCCTGGCGATTATCGCCTTTACCCTCCTTGTCCGGTTGCTGATGTATCCGCTCACCAAACAGCAACTGCAAGGCGCCGAAGCCATGCAGAAGTTGCAGCAGGACCCGCGCTGGAAGAAAATCCAGGAAAAATACAAAAACGACCGCGAAAAACTCGCCCAGGAGCAAATGCGGCTTTACAAGGAACTGGGCGTCAACCCCTTTGCGTCGTGTTTGCCCACCCTCATTCAGTTCCCCATCATCATCGGGCTGTACTCGGCGGTCATCAAGGCTTTGGCCCACGCGCCCATCGAACTCATTGACCTCAGCCGCCGAATTTACCCCTTCTTTGACCTCGCCCAACTCATCCCCCTCAACAGCCGCTTCTTGTGGATGGACTTGGGACGGCCGGAATCGCTGCACATCCCCGGCATCCCCTTTGGCATCCCGACCCTGGCTATTTTGGTGGGTTTGACCGCTTACGTGCAGTCCAAAATCATGTCGCCCACGACGGCCAGCAGTGGTGGGCAGCAGAATCAGATGATGGGGCAAATGATGAGCATCTATATGCCCTTGTTTTTGTTCTACCTCACGCTCACCTTTCCGTCGGGTTTAGGGCTGTACTTCCTCACCAGCAACCTGGCCACCATTGCGCAATATGCGTTTATGGGTAAACTGAAACCAAAAGAAATTCTCTCACGCTAACAGTGCAGGAAGCCCGGCCCTTGGCCCGTCCCACGGTACTTTACAACAGAAAGCGAGGCCCCTATGCACGAACAAGCAAGAACGACTTTGGAAGTCATTGCCCCCACTGTGGACGAGGCCGTAGCGAAAGGTCTGGCCCAATTAGGGCTGCCGTTAGAAGCCGTTGAAGTTGAAATTTTGGACCGCGGTGGACGCGGGCTGTTTGGCCTGCTGGGGCATCGGGATGCGCGGGTGCGGTTGGTGGTCAAGGCCGCTCCTGAAGCCACGAGTGCCCCAGCCCAGGAAGCGCAAGTTCAACCTCAGCCCTCGGCCCCTCGCCAGGAAGCCCGCGAAGCCCCGCGGGAACGCGGCCGCGGCCCTCGGGAATCCCGCCGACGCCGAGGTAAAGGCCGCTCGCGCCGCGGCGGTGCGAACCGAGCCCAACGCCAACAGCCGCGCGCCGAAGCGGCCCCCGCGCCCTCACGGGCCGATGACGAGGAAATTCTCCGCATCACCCAGGAAACCGTTGCCGAACTTTTGGAAAAGATGGGCATTCAGGCCGAGGTGCGAACGCACTATGGCGAGGCCGAAAAGGGCCACCGACCGCCAGTGATGGTGGATATCACCGGCCGAGATTTGAGCATCCTGATTGGCCGCCGCGCGGAACGCCTCAATGCCCTGCAGTTCATCACCCGTTTGATCGTGGGCAAAGAGGTCGGGCGCACCGTGACCATCATTGTGGACGTGGAAAACTACCGCAAACGCCGTGAACAGCAGTTGCGGCGCATGGCCAAGCGCCTGGCCGATCAGGCCGCCCGCACAGGTCGGCGGATTGCTATGGAGCCCATGCCCGCCAACGAGCGGCGGATTGTCCACATTGCCCTGCGCGACGACCCTCGGGTAACCACCGAAAGCGTGGGGCG
>JAADCW010000186.1 GCA_013154225.1 Chloroflexota bacterium | reverse complement strand
GTGCGTACAGCAGAGAGGATGAAGGCTTCGGGCATGGGGGCTCCTTCCGTGATGAGATGTTGTTGCGGTAAGGACCAAGCAGTCTCTTGGAAAACATTATCCCATAAATTGGGCAGACACAAAATGAAAATAGGGGGAAAAGTGGTCAGGGCAATGGATATTCGTTATAATGGCGTGGAAAGGCGACGGGCCCGAGGTGCCGCGAAAAGCCCCGCGACAAGGGCTTGCCCACCAGAGAAGCGCGGCTTTGCAGTGCTTCTATCACGCCGTAATTATGGAAGGCCAAACAGGACGTCTGTATGCAGAGGTGATGACATGGGTGAAAAATTTTCCGAAACGCCGCATAAAACAAGGTTTTGGATGTTTGTGGTGGGGTGGCTGGGTTGGCTTTCCAGTTTGGCCAGGTCTTGGGGATTGTTTGAAAAAGCGCTTCACCATGAGCTTTGGGGGCTGGTGCTTTTGGCGCTTGTGGGGCTGGATGGTGTGTTGGGGGTGATTTGGGCGTTGCGTTTCTTTTTGCAGAAAGAACTGCCGTGGAAGTTTGAACCCAAAATAGGCCTTTTCCGCTGGCCGCTTTTGGTCGTTTTGGTGGTGTTGTTTCCTTATTTAGTGCTTTACAGCGCGTATGTTCGGCAGTTTGATGCGGTAGGCATTCGTTATCTGTTGTATGCCAATTTTTCCCTGGCCGTGGCTTGGCTTTTGGCCCCTGTTGTCCGCAGGGATGGCAAAGGTGGGCTTTCGTGGACCGCCTTCCTCGCGGGCGCGTTGCTCACGGGATCGGTGTTCGCGTTTCTCAGTGCCTACACCCATGTTTCGTCTTTCCCTTTTCGCCTTTCGTGGTCTGAAGGCAATCGGCTGTGGGATTATTCCCTTATGTTTGCCCGCGACCGCTATATTTACCCTGCCGATCAGCCCTTGAAGGCGCACATTGATCCTGGCCGCCAATTTTTGTGGGGCTTGATTTATCTCATCCCAGGCGTCAACATTTTTGTGGTGCGGTTGTGGAGTGCCTTCCTGTTTACCGTGCCGTATCTGGTGTTCGCGTGGGTGGCTTTTCTCAAACCCAAAGCCACCCGCAAACTGGCGTTTTGGGCTGGTCTTTGGGGTTTTCTTTTCCTTAGTCAAGGCCCGATTTATACGCCCTTGTTGTTGAGCGCGCTGGCAGTGTCTGTGGCCGAAATGGCTTTGCCGTGGTGGTTAGGGCTGCCGTTGATGGCTGGGGCTACTTATTACGCGGCTATCACGCGCTACACGTGGATTTTTGCACCCGCGCTTTGGGCAATCATTTTGGTGTTGGGTGCGCTCCATCGTGAGGACGACTGGCGAGTGGCGTTGAAGCGCAAAGGTTGGTGGCTGGTTGGCGGCGGCCTGCTGGGCGCGGTGTTGAGTGGGCGGTTGGGAAGGTTTTGGAGCGTGGGTGTGGCCTTGGTGGCAAAATATTTGGGCTGGGGTTCGCCCGTTGTCGCGGACGAGCAGGCTTCTGCAATGATCAGAACCGCGACGCATCAAAGCCTGGTATGGCAACGGCTGTTGCCCAACCCCACGTTTGCCCCCGGTATTTTGTTGGGGGCACTGCTTGCGGTGGGACCTGTGTTTTTGCTGTGGTGGCTTTGGCGCCGTCGCGGGCTGTGGCAAATGCCCAAATGGGCTATGGTAGTCATTGGTGCGATTTTGGTCGTGCTTTTTGGTATGGGCGTGGTCATTAGTTTGAAAATTGGCGGTGGAAGCAACTTACACAATCTGGACATGTTCCTCATAGCCGTGCTTTTTGGCACTGTGGTGTTGTGGCGGCGAGGCGGCGCACACTGGTTGCAGGCGCGGCGTTGGCTTTTTAGGGAGCAGGTTGTGTTGGGCTTGTTGGTTTTCGTGCCCATGTATTTCGTGTTTTTGGGTGCCCAACCGCGCAACATCCCCGAAGCTCGCTGGTGGGAGCCGGCTTTGCGGGCTGTTCAGCACTATGTGCGCGAGGCCAAGGCCCAGGGCGGGGAAATTCTCTTCATGGACCAGCGCCAATTGCTGACCTTTGGCTATGTGGAAGACGTCCCGCTGGTGCCTGAATATGAAAAGAAATTGATGATGGATAAGGCCATGGCAGCGGATGCCCAGTATTTTGCGCAGTATTATCACGATTTGGCTACCCACCGCTTTGCGCTTATCATCACCGAACCTTTGAAGACAAACTACGAAGCCGAAACGCAAAACGATTTTGCACTGGAAAACAACGCGTGGGTCAAATGGGTGGCCGCGCCGACTTTGTGCTATTACGAACCCGTGGCCACCTTCAAAGCCGTCAATTTACAGATTTTGGTGCCGCGTGAGACCCCACAGGACTGCCAAGACGTCCTTCCCGTGCCACCGGCACCCTGACGTTAGGGTATAATAAGGCGCAATTTTGTCCTATGACAAGGAGGCGTTCATGCCCACCGCTTTAATCACCGGCATTACCGGTCAAGATGGGTCCTACCTGGCGGAGTTCCTGTTGGAAAAGGGGTACGATGTCATTGGCGTGGTGCGGCGCACCAGCCGTTTGACTTACGACCGCATCCAACATTTGGTGGATCGCATCGAACTCGTCCAGGCCGATTTGCACGACCTGGGCTCCATCATGGATATTTTGCAATCTCACAAGCCCGATGAGATTTACAACCTCGCGGCGCAGTCCTTTGTGCCGACTTCCTGGCATCAGCCTGTGCTCACGGGCGAGGTCAACGCCTTGGGTGTGACCCGCATGTTGGAAGCCATGCGCATGGTGCACCCCGAAGCCCGCTTCTATCAGGCGTCGTCCAGCGAGATGTTCGGCAAAGTGCGCGAAGTGCCGCAAAAGGAAACGACGCCGTTCTATCCCCGCAGCCCGTATGCCGTGGCCAAGGTGTACGGCCACTGGATTACCGTCAACTACCGCGAGTCCTATGATTTGTTTGCGGTTTCGGGCATTCTTTTCAACCACGAAAGCCCCCGCCGTGGGTTGGAATTTGTCACCCGCAAGGTGACCTACGGCGTGGCAAAAATCAAACTCGGCCTGGCCGACGAACTGCGTTTGGGCAATCTGGAAGCCAAGCGCGATTGGGGCTACACGGGCGATTATGTCCGCGCCATGTGGTTGATGCTCCAGCAGGATGAGCCCGAAGATTTCGTCATTGGCACTGGCGAAACCCATTCGGTGCGGGAACTGTGCGAAGTGGCGTTTTCCCACGTCGGGTTGGATTATCGGGACTACGTCAAGCAGGACCCGCGTTTCTTCCGCCCCGCGGAAGTGGATTTGCTGGTCGCGGATCCATCCAAAGCCCGGGAGAAACTGGGCTGGGAGCCGCGGGTGACCTTCGAGGAACTCATCCGCATGATGGTGGATGCCGACCTGGAGCGGCTGGAGCGGAAATACAAACGATGAGCGCCTTTCCTCCGGGCTTTCTGAGCGATGAGGATTTCTTCCACGTGGTGCAGCACGCGCCGCTGGTGGCCATTGACCTCATCGTCACCCGACACAAAGGCCAGGAGATCCTGCTGGGCAAACGGCGCAACCCACCCGCGCAGGGCTGGTGGTTTGTGCCTGGTGGGCGCATCCGTAAAGGCGAGACCCTGGCCGATGCGTTCCAGCGCATTACCCTGGCCGAGTTGGGCGAACGCCTTAGCATTGAGGAAGCCCGCTTGTTGGGTGCATGGACGCACCTTTACCCCCAAGAGGCCTTCCGTGGCCTGCCTGTGACCGATATTCACTACGTCACCCTGGGCTATCATTTGGAACGGGCCTTCAAAGCAGAGGCTTTGCCTGCAGAGCAACACGGCGCGTTCCGCTGGTTCTCCGTGGCCGAGGCCCTGGAAGACCCCGGTGTACACCGCTACACCAAGTGGTATCTGGAAGCCCTTACCCGCGGGTGAGGGCGAGGCACCTCAAAAAACACCCCCGCTTTTTGCGCGGA
>JAADCW010000037.1 GCA_013154225.1 Chloroflexota bacterium | reverse complement strand
GGGCGCGCGGGTTGCCGTTGCCGGGGCTGCAGCCCGCTTTCCCTGCCCGGCAAGCAACACGCCCAGCAATACGGCCAAAAGCAGCCCAACGCCGCCAACGGCCCAAACCCAGCGGGGCAGGGGTTTGGCTGGATGCGGGTGCGGGGCGGGTTTCTGCGCTTTGGGGGCAGGGGTTGGCGGCGCGGGTGCGCCGGTTTCCCCGGTTTCCTCTTCAGCCTCAATGGACGGGGCAGAGGGTGAGCGGTCTGCTTCAACCCGCGCGGGTTGCCCGAAAGAGGGCAAAGCAACGGCTTCGTCCACGGTTTCGTCTTCTTCCTCGAACGCGTCTGCCGGGGCTTCAACCACATGCGGTGGCAGCAATTGAGACAATTCTTCGCCATCCCAGGGACGCACTTTCGGGTCTTCGGACAGCATTTGGGCCAGCAGGTCGTCCAGCCAGGGGGGCACATCAGGCCGCTGTTTGGCAACGCGGGTGCCGGGGCGCTGGTGCTTGTATTTCCGCAGGGTCAGGGCTTCGAACAGGGTGGCACCCAGGCTGTAGATATCCGACGCGGGGGGTAGGTAGTCGAGGGTGCGGGCCTGTTCAGGACTCATGTATTCGGGCGTGCCGGGGTGCCGGGGAGCGTCTCCGCCCAATTCGGTGCGCTGGGTCAGGCCGTGGGGCTGCTGCACGATACCCAGATCCCCCAGTTTGGCGATGCCGTCTTCATCGTAGAGGATATTGGAAGGCTTGACATCCCGATGCACCAGTTCTTCCCGGTGCAAAGCGGCCAGGGCCAGGGCAATGTGGTAGGCCGTGCGCACCACGAAATCCACCGGCAGGCCGGCCTGCCCCTGTTCGCGCGCCGTGCGGATGCGCTCTTTCAGCGAGCCGCGGGGCAGGTATTCGGTGACCAGCACCAGCAGGCCTTGCTGGCGGTCCCATTCAAAATCGTGTACCCGCACCAGATGGGGTTCGCGCGCAAAGCGCGCGCCGAGTTGGGCTTCCAGTTGAAAGCGCCTGGCCACTCTGGAAACCACGCCGCTGGTGATGTCACCGCCTTTGACCAGCACCTTGAGCGCGCGGGGCGCGTTCAGGGCAATGTGCGTGGCAAGATAAACCTCCGCGAAGCCGCCCGTGCCCAGCAGCCGCTCGATGCGGTATTTATCGAAAAGGATGTGGCCAGGAGTGAAACGAGGCATGGGTACCTGCACTTATGTGGTATCGTCAAAAGACGCAGCAGACTTCCAGCGTTGCGAATCAGCCCAACGCCAGGCGCCCTGGCGGTCCAGATCTTCCCATTGGTGAATTTCGCTTTCCAGCAAAGCCAACAGGTGGCGGAATTCCTGAAACGCGTCGTCCAAGCGCCGGACACAGGTGCGGGCCTGTTAGAGGAAATCGTCCGCCGCGGCGCCATCCCAAACCAGCGCCAGGCGTTTCAAAGCCCGTTCGCTTTGCTCTATATCCTCATCCATGTACCAGGCCAGGGACTTCAAACGCCCCAGTTGGCGATACAGTTCGTCGATTTGGACATGAATGCGGTTCATGGCAGAAAGCACCTATGCGCGGGTGTCGTCCTCATCTTCATCATCCGGCGGTTGAGGGGCGGTTTCCTCATCTGGCAAAGGCTCGCGGCGCGCGACGATCACGGAAATGTTGTCGGGGCCTTGAAAATGATTGGCCAAGGCAACCAGGCGTTGCACGCTTTCTTCGGGCGGCAGGTCGCGCAGGATTTCCTGCAACACCGATTCGGGAACCACGCCCCACAGCCCGTCGCTGCACAAGAGAATCTGGTCGTCAGGATCCCAGGGTTCCTGTTGAATATCAGGATGCACAGAAGGGCGGCGGGCGCTGATGGACTGGGTCAGCCGATTGCGGTGGGGATGATGCAAGGCTTCGTATTCTGTGATTTCGCCTTCCCGCACCAGTTGGGCAACCACGCTGTGGTCTTGGGTTACCGGTACGAGGCGGCCCTCACGCAGGACGTAGGCGCGGCTATCGCCAATGTTGGCGACGATAAAGTGCCGGGGAAAGAGCAATGCGGCCACCAGGGTACACCCCATGTCAGGCAGTTGCTGCTGGACGCCCTGCCGCCGCACTTCCTGGTGGGCTTCCTGGATGGCGGTTTCCAGAAGTTGCTCCCACGGCATTTGGCCCGCATTTTGACGATAGAAGTCGGCCAGGGTTTGCAACACGGTCTGGCTGGCCAACGCGCCGCCGCCGTATCCTCCCATGCCGTCGGCCACCGCGATGAGGGGCGGCCAATGGTTTTGCTCCTCTCCCTCCGGCGCCAGAAGGAGGATGGCGTCTTCATTGGGGCGCTGGCGGCGGCGCACCCCGGGATGGGTTTGCCCGGCAATCCGAAAAGGAGGCCGATGAATTCGCTGCATGTGTGCACCTCAATTAAAAGTGGCCTGCACAGAGACGCGGTCACATGGTGTGATCGCCTGTGGCGTCATCGTGGGAGAACAAGCCGGTGAAATCCTCCGATGCAAGGCGGTCAGGGCCATGGAACCGAAGGAGCAGGCGAGGGCCTAACTGAATGGTATCGCCATCAGACAAGGGAAGGCGGCCATGCACGCGTTGGCCATTGAGAAAAGTGCCATATTTGGGGCCAATGCGCTCGCCGCCTTTGATGCTGTACTGTTCCTGCAAATAAAACGTGTCATTCTCGAAGACAATTTCAGCGTGTTGACGTGACACCGCGCGATCGCCAGGGAAGGGGAAGTCGTTGTCGGCTTTGCGGCCCAATGTAACCCGCGGCTTGGTGATGGTGAACGTGCGCCCTGTGTAGGTCGGATCGTCGCTGCGCACGACTTCCAGGCTGGCCTGCGGTAGAGAGCCTGCAGCCAGGAATCCGTCCACAGTGGCGTCGCTGCCGCCAAACACATCCATCGTCATATCCAATGAAGACGACGCCGATGAAGTCGGCTGTCGGCGTGTCCACATCACCACACCACCTATCAGCAGCACCAACAACAAGACGCCAAGGCCTATGCCCCACCATTTGCCGGAACGGAACGAGAAACGGGAAGCAGGATTGCTCGCAGCGTTATCGCCCTGCCGACGTGTACTTCCAGAAGCACCAGCATTTTCCGACGCTTCCGTTTGAGCCGTTTGCACGGTAAAGGTGGTTTGTCCTTGCACGTTTCCCTCGGCGTCCTCCACACGAATTTCCAGATCCAGCGGGCCGTCGGGCGGCGATTCAGGATTCCATTCCAGGCGGTAAGGCGGAGTGTCGGCCTGGGCAACAACCTTGCCCTGAGAAAGCAGAAGCACCCGTCCCACATCGGGGACACCACTGCCACCCAAAAGTTCAACTTCCATTTCCAATGGGAAAGTCACCTTGCCGTCTTCCGGCAAGCCTTTCACCTGAGGGTAGTAGGGCAGGGGAGGCAGAGCAAATTCCTTAAGGGCCTGAATATCGCCGGTGGCGTCTCGGTAGCGCAATAACAGGGTGTGCGGGCCAAAGGTGGTGACAGCCCGGAAGCGCAACTGCCATTGAGCATGAAGCGCCCCGATTAAGTCCTGAAAGCGCGATGCCAGATCTTCAGGGGATTTGGCCTGAAAAACACGCCCGCCCGTACGTTGCGCCAGGCGTTCCAGCCCGGCCTGATCCACGCGAGACCCCAACGTGACGGCGAACACCGGAATATTTTTCTGGGGGGAAGCAGCCAAAGACAAAACGTCATCCAGCGTCATGGTGCTGCAAGGCCCTCCCTGCTGGCGCTCGTCCATGCCGTCGGTAAACAGGAAAATGGCTTGCCGCGGGGCTTGCGTATGCCCGCGCAATGTTTCCGCGGCTTTGTAAAGGGCGTCGTAAAGGCACGTGCCCTTGTTGGATTGCGCCTGAATCCCCGAGATCCGCGAGGCCACCTCGCCCGGCGTTTGAAAATCTGCCACGACTCGCATTTCTTCGTCAAAGGCCCACAGGGCCACTTGATCCTGAG
>JAADCW010000085.1 GCA_013154225.1 Chloroflexota bacterium | reverse complement strand
CCCCGCCATTCAATGCGGTTTTCAGCCGCGTTGTAAAGGCAATCCGTGGTCACCGAAGCACCCTGGGCATCGCATGTCAGGGAACCCGCAATGTACTCCGTGCCCGGGGTGATGGGATCCAAAATCAAAACATCCACCGCGGTGGTGTTGCTGTTGTTGATCCACACCTGCCGCCAGGTCACGATAGGCCACCCGCCGCTGGTGCCGGTTTTGACGCCGCTTGGCGGGTCAAAAATCGTGGGGGTGGGGGTAAAAGTGGGCGTAGGGGTCAGCGTCGGTGTCGGCGTGAGGCTGGGCGTGGGCGTGGCCGTAGCCGTGGGGGTTGGGGTGAGGGTGGGCGCGGGCGTCCACGTCGCGGTGGGCGACGGCGTAGGCGTTGGCGTAGGGGGCTCATTGTTGTTCTGCGCCACGCTGCTCACCCGCTCGTTGCCGTTGCACGTCAGATCGTCCGTATCTCGCGTAAGCGGGCCAGGCGCGGTGCCCGAAGTCGTGGGTTCCCAATCGGTGCCCGTGTTGGTATCCTGCCCGTTGGGCGTCAGCGAAAGGCTCTGCCCTACCGCAGAAACCAACGGGGCGTTATCTTCCCACATTCCCAAAGGCAGCGCGGTCTGGTCGTTGATGCCGTTGTTCGATCCGTAGGCCATGTAATCCACAATCTCTTCGTGGGCATCAAACAGCCACACGTCATCCCCACGGTTGTTGAGCCTGGCGCTCTTGCCCAGGTGTATTTGCAACGCCGCGTTGGGCGCCTGGGTCATGTTGAAATCATCGCCCATCCAAATAACCAGATAATCGCCCGCGTGGAACACACAGCCGTCGGTGGTATTGAATGTGTAGAGAAAGCCACCGGAGCCGTCGGTATCGCCGCCAACCACGTTGCCATCGGAAATTTGCCAGCCGCACATATCCACGTCTTCGGCAACGTAGAGTTCCACAAATTCGTCATTCGCACTGGCCGCAGAGCCGCCGCACGTTTGCGGATACAGCACCTCATTGATGACCACTTTGCCCTGATCGTCCGACGGGGTCAAATACACGGTCTTTCCTGGGTCTGCCCGGTCGTAATCTTGAAATTCGCCAAAGGTATCCCCTGCGGTCAAATACCCCACCATATCCCCTGGGGAAAGGTCCAAATCGGTCAAAGGCACCCGAAATTCCACCACACCCTCGTCTTGGGCGGTAATATCGGTATCCAAACGCGCCGCGCCTCGGTCGCCCGTGCCCGTGGGCGGATCGCCGGGGTCGCTGGGTGCGATCTGAGGATCGTAAGCGGCATCCGCATAGTTACCATAATAGCTGTATTGGGTGAGTTGCTGCCAGGAAGCATCGTACACCTGCACCGAGAAAACAATGTCGCCCTGGCCGTTGAGTTCCCAAGAAGCATACATACGGCGCTCGTACGTGCCATCGCCGTCTTTGTCCACGTGCAGCCACTGGGAACGATACCACTTCTCTTCCTGGTTGTAGCCCTGACGCCCCTCGGCATCAAAATCGGTGGTGCCTGGACCGTTGGTTTCCACACTAACGTAAAGATACGTGTCGTCGTTGGTTACACTGACCTGTTTGAGATTGACCTCTTGAGGTTCGGTTGGATCACTACTCGCGCTCGTGGTGTCTCCAAACACAGCAAACGGCACAATGCCTGCCCATTCATCAGGCTCGCCATCCACGGTCACAGCATCGCCGCTTCCACTCTTCAAAATCACCTGCTGGCGAACCAGCCAACTGACATCCCAAATTTGCGGTACGCTCCACAGCAAACCTTCCGGACTGGGCGGGTTCCCAATATCGGCTTCTGGGAAAGAAAACGCGAGGCAGTTTCCCGAAAACGTGTAATCCACCGAGGTGGACAACCTCTGCCACGCGCTCGTTGCCGCGTCCCACCGATACAACCCACTGTTCCCGCCGAGGGTGCCGCTTCCCGAAGGTGCGGGCGTCAGGCTCCACACCAGGCGATATTCCGACCCTTCAGAACGGCCATTGCCGCTGAATTCGTCCGGTTCGGCCACAGTGGTTGCCGAAAACCCAGGGCGGTCAAAGGTCACCGTCGAGGGCGTCGAGCCCGTGGTGGCATCACGGTCCACATCCCAATAAAACACCCCATTGAGCACATAAGGCCCCCCGTTAGGGAAATCATCCTGATAACACACCTGAAGTGTGTAAGTGCCGCCCGAAACGCCGGTTTGGACCGTTTTCAAATCAGCCCAAAGCGTGCCGCCCTGCGCGTATTCCTGCAAATCCACTGCTGCATAGACGATCATCGGGAAGAGCACTGCCCCCAACAACATCAACCCCAAAACCCACAGCCGCCCCTGCCCTTTTAAATTCGTGTTCTTCACGCGGGCGACCCTGCCGAACCGCATCCTCTGCTCCCAATCTCACTCTACAATGACTCTGATTCTAAGATCCCTATTATACCCTCCCGCGGTATAATGCACTGCCGCTGTTTTGCTCAAGAAGAGCGCACACGGGTTGTGCACGCCTGAAAAAGGCCTCTATTGCTGTCCTTTGGCCACGCTCAAGACGTTTGACTTCGCTCAAGACGTTCACCTCCGGACTTCTGCTGCGCTCAACCCCCCGCTTAGCACGTGCGACTTCAAAGCCTGCCCCTCACAGGATACGGCAAGGCTACGCACCTCATACCCGTTTGTAAGGGGAAGAATTGTGAACCCCGCGACGCTTTTTGCCTCCCTCTTTGTTGACGAACTCACCCGCACGCCCTTGAGCGGCGTGGTTGTATGCCCTGGCTCACGCAGCACCCCCTTGGCCGTGGCCTTCAGCCGCCAAAACCGCGTGCCGGTGTATGTGCACCTGGATGAACGCAGTGCGGCTTTCTTTGCATTGGGGTTGGCGCTGGAAAGCGGCCAACCGGCCGCGGTGGTGACCACTTCGGGCACGGCCGTGGCCAACCTGCACCCTGCCGTGCTGGAAGCCGACCGCGCGGGCGTGCCTCTGCTCTTGCTTACAGCAGACCGCCCGCCCGAACTGCGCGATAGCGGGGCCAACCAAACCGCAGATCAAGTCAAACTCTACGGCAGTGCTGTGCGGTGGTATCTGGAACTGCCGCTTCCAGAACAAAATCCATCCAACCGCACCTTGCGCCAAATTCGCGCGGTGGCCGACCGTGCCGTGGCCGTAGCCTTAGGGCTTCACGGCAAACCAGGCCCGGTGCACCTCAACTTTCCCTTTCGGAAGCCCTTGGAACCCACAACCGACGACCCCGCCGCCCTCCAACACGCCCTTCAATCAACCTCGGCTATACGAAGCGCGGCAGAGCGCCCCTCCCTCGAATCCCATCCCTTTACCGCCATCACCGCATCGCCAGCCACGCCAACCCACAGCCAAACCACCGCACTGGCGGATTTGATCCGCGCCCATCCACGCGGCCTGATCGTTGCCGGCCCCAAAGCCGCGACCAACGAAGCCACCGCGGCACAGCTGCACGCGCTGGCCCAAATCACAGGCTATCCCCTGCTGGCCGACGTGCTCTCCGGCGTGCGGTTTGCGAATTTCTCCCCATCCCAGCCCGCCTCCGGCGGGCACCCTCGCCCCTCGCTTCGTCAGGGAGCGAAGGGGGCTGGAGAGAGGGGCGAGATCATCGCCACTTACCCCCACTTCCTGGCCGCGGGGCTTCCCACGGTGGCCCCGCCTGAAGTGGTCCTGCGCTTTGGTGCCGCGCCCACATCCAATGCCCTGCTGGCCTATCTGGAAAATCTTCCCCTGGAAACCGAAACCATAGCCATCACGCCCCACGCGGCCTGGCCTGACCCCGGCTTTCGCCTTACCCAATGGCTGATTGCCGACACCAACGCAGCCCTCGCCGCGCTGTTGGATGCCCTTGCGCAACAGCCGCCCCAGCCCGACCGCGCGTGGCAGCACGCGTGGATACAAGCCGAGCAGATCACCCGCGGCCTGATGCAGGAAGCTCCGCTGAC
>JAADCW010000196.1 GCA_013154225.1 Chloroflexota bacterium | reverse complement strand
CGGCTTTGCCTGTGGATGCCCGAATCACCGCGTAGGTGTTGCTTTCGTCCATCAGGAACACTGAAGCGTGGTAGAACCCAAAGCGCTCGCGAATAAGTTCCACTGCGGTGTTGAGCAGTTTGTCCAAATTCTGGCTGACGGCTGCAATTTCGCTTGCAGTGATGGAGGCCAACTCCAGATTTTGGGCATAGTGTTGCACGACTTCATAACGCCGTAGGTTCTGTGCGGCTGTGGCGGCCTGGGCTACTGCGGTTTGCAAAAAGCGCAGTCCTTCTTCTGTAAATACGCGCCGTTCTTCGTAAATGGCGTTGATATAGCCAACCCAGCGACCACCCGTAATTAAGGGGAAAAACACGGTGCTTTTGCCCTGGAATTTTTGAACGTAAAGTGCACGGGTTTGTTCGTCAATGCGCTCGTCGGTTTCCAGGTCGGTGATCAGCAGGGGCTCATCTGGGCTGAGCAGGCGCGCGGCCGGGAATTGCTTGAGGGGATAGCGTTCTGCCAGGGCTTCGGTTGGCAGTTTGGTCCAGCGCGCCATGACGATACTCCATTCTGGAATATCGTCGGGGTCATCCCATGGGCGGTTGAACATGTTGAGGGAGATGTTGACAGCCTTTTCGCCCAGCGGGGTGTATTCGTAGAGAATGTCAAGGATTTCCTGGTAGGAGGAAGCCGCGTTGAAGCGGGCGGCCACGTCGTAGAGGGTTTCTACTTCTTTGCTATGGCGGCGGACGGTTTCAACAGAGCGCAGGTTCTCGATGGCGATGCTGGCCTGGCCTGCAATGGCCAAGACCTGCCGCCGCCGTTCAGGGGTAAAGGCAACGGGCTTGTCGTAGATGATGTTCAGGAAGCCCAGCCAGCGGTTACCCACTTGCAGGGGCAGGAACGCCACGGCGTGACCGCCAAAAACGTCTCGGTACATGTGCTGGGCCGTGGGGGTCCAACGATTTTCTGTGTCTGTATTTTCCACGAAAAAGGCGTGACTTTCTTTGTCAGTCAGAGAGAGTAGGCCGCACTCTTCCACAGGAAAGCGATCAGATCGTAGTTTCTCTAACCGACTTGTATCTAATTGGATGTCTGGACGTTTCCAAAAACCAATAGGATAAATGTACTTAGGATAACTATCGGGACGATTTGGGCGCCATGCCTGATCGAATACTCCTAAGGAGATCATACGCACTTCGTCGCCCAGATATTCAGCCACGGTTTGCAGAACTTCTTCATACGAGGAAGCCGCGTTGAGGGCTGCAGTGGCCTGATAGAGCCGCTCGGTGGTGGAAAGGGCTTCTTTCGTCTGCTGGAACAAGCGGGCGTTGGCCACGGCCGAGGCGACTTGTTGCGCGACGGTGCGAAGCAAGCGCCTTTCGTGCTCGGTGGTTTTGTGGGGCGTGCGCTGCAACATGCAGATGGTGCCCAGCGGCTCGCCTTGGTACACAATGGGCGCACCGATGTAAGAGCGGAAGCCCGCATCCACCCATCTTTGGGCTTGAATGCCTTTTGGGGGCTGGGTGAGGTCTTCGATGTCCAGAATGTCATGATGGCGGAAGGTGTGACCGCAGGGGCTTTCTTCCAGGGGGATGCCTTCCTGCTGGAAGCGCTGCACCAGGGCTTCGGGCACGCCGCTGTGGGCCAGCAGTTCCAAATGGTCGCCTTCAGGGGCAATTTGCGACACCAAGCCAGCTTCAAAGTGGAACAGGGGGCGCAGTTGCTCCAGGGCTTCGGAGAAGATGGCTTCGATGTCCAGGGTGCGGGTAACCGCACTGGTGAGTTTGTGCAGGATTTCCAGCTCGTTGGCGCGGCGTTGGGCGGTTTGGAAGAGCTGGGCGTTTTCCAAGGCCAGCGCCAACTGCTCGGCCACCTGTTCGACCAGCCGCTGTTCGTCTTCGTCCCAGTAGCGGTTGGGGGTGGGGTCAATGGCTTCGAGCAGGGCTTTTTGGCGAGAGAGTTCCAGGGGAACAGCCATTGCCGCACCATCGTCGCCCACGGTGATGGCGGGCGTGCCGCGCTGGAGGGCCTCTTTCCCCGCGGGGCTCAGCGGCCCACTGGCGGGCTCAACGCGACCGTCGTTGGCGCGCACCCCGCGCGGCAGCGACCAGGTATCCAGTAGATCGTCCCAGGTGCCGTTGTCGGGGTAGGAGGGGGCGGGTTGCGGCTGAGGGGGCTGTGGCTGAGGCCGAGGGGCTGGTTTGGGCGCGGGGAAGGCGCTTTCGCTGGTTTGCATTCGCACAAAGCCGTGCCAGCCACCTTGCTCATCGCGTTGGGTGATGTAGAACCACGCGTTGTGGGGGCGGCCTTGTTTGTCCAGGAAATGCACTTCGATCTCGGCAGGCGCGTCGTGGTCTGCTTGCAGCGCGGCCGCGACTTTTTGCTGAGATTCCGCAGTCAGGGCAAAGGTGGCCACGGCTTGGCCGATGACTTCTTCAGGGGTGTAGCCTAAAATGTCAGCGATGCTTTCGTCGCACGCGGTGTAACGTCCCGCGGCATCGCTGTGCCATCCCCACCCGTGGATGGCTTCTGGCATGATGCTCAGGGCCTCGGCTTCGCCGATGTCTTCTTGAAAATCTTGGAAGAGGTCCTCAAGCCGTTTGTGCAGCCTTTTCTTTCTGGACATAGGCGATTAACTCCTGTGCCAGGGCACGGTATTGTTGGGCACTGCGCGTGCGGGGAGAGAAATGGGTGATGGGCAAGCCGGCAATGGCGGCCTCGCGCAGTTTGGTGTCGGTTTCAATGACAGTATGGCAAAGCCCTGAGCCGAAGGTGGCTTCCAGGCGCGCCCGAATGATGTGGTGCGCTCGATTGCGGCGCCGAAACATGGTAATCAGGATGAGGTAGGTCAACCCTGGATTGTACCGCTCTCGCACCATGCGTAGGGTTTGGAGCATGGGTTTGAGCGCGTAGGCCGAAAAATATTCGGCCTGGGTTGGCAAAAGCGCCAGGTGCGCCGCGGTCAGCGCGTTGGTGCTCAGCGCACTGAGGGACGGCGGGCAATCAATGAGGATGAAATCGTAATGCGGCAGTAAAGGCTCCAGCGCCCGTTTGAGCGCATATTGGTAATTAGGGCGGCTGGGAAGGTAGCGCTCTGCCAGTTGCAACGTGGTGTTGGCAGGCAGAATATCCAGGCCTTCAACCGAGGTGGGTTGGATGATTTCGCGGGCCGGCATGGCGTTGAGGATGAGGTCGGCTGTGGTGCGCGGCAGTTGCCGGGGTTGAAGCCCCAAACCTAATGTCAGGTTGCCTTGGGGGTCTAAATCCACCACCAGGACACGGCGGCCTTGCTCTGCCAAGGCGCCAGCCAGGCCCAGGGTTGTGGTGGTTTTGGCCACACCACCTTTTTGGCTACAAATCGTAATGATGTACCCCATGATCCTTATCCTTCTCCCGAACCGTTGTTCTCGGGGCCTGTGTCGCGTTCCTCAGGGAGCAGCAAGATTTGGGTTTGTTGTGCCTTGAGCGCCCGTCGTAGTTCTTCCACCGCGGTTTGCAGAATTTCTTGCGGGTCGTTGCTGGCGCGCATCTTGGTGGTGATGTAGGTGACCATGCGCTCGCGCTCGGCTGTGCGCACTGCTTGGCGGAACAGGCGTGCCACTTCAATGGATGTGGCAATCTGGCGGGCGATTTGCTCCAGCAGACGGAGGTCCGCGTCGGTAAATTCACGGTCTGCCTGGGCAATATCGAGCCCCAAGGTGCCGACCACTTCATCGCGGGCCAGCAGGGGCAGGATGATGATTTGTTTGGTGCCGCGTTGGCGGAGCAGGTCGCGGATGTCGGCCACGCGTGGGTCGGTTTCGACGTCGCGGCACAAGGCGGGTTTTTGGGTGCGGATGACTTCTTGCGTGAGAGGGTTGTCCAACGGCAGTTGGGTGCCGATCATGTCTTTGCCCGGTGCATCGGGCGAAGAGGCCGAGGCCACCAACGTGCCAGTTTTGCCGTCGCGGTTGAAGAGCACCACGCCGCAGTGGAGCAGGTCCATGCTTTCCTGGAGTTTGAGGGCCAATTGATTGAGCAGGGTGTCCAGGTCCACATGGGAGGATGCCGTGGCTGTCACCTCGTAGAGCAGGGTCAGTTCGTCGGAGTGGCGGCGCACCTGCTCCAACAGGCGGATGTTTGCGAAAATAGCGGCCAAACTGCTGGCCAGGGTGAGCATCATTTCCCGGTCGTGCTCGTCGTAGTTGTTGGGCTTGGGGCTTTCCAGGTCGAGCACGCCCAGAAGTTCACCGCGGTAAACCAACGGCACAGCCAGTTCGGAGCGCATCCTCGAGGAAATGGCAATGTGATCGGGGATGGCGCTGGTGTCGGGCACGATGAGGGGCTGTTGGGTGGCCGCAACCTTGCCGGTAACGGCCTCGCCAAAGGGGATGCGAATTTGGCGGATGCGCTCGGCTTTGGACGCGCTGTAGCCCGCCCACGCGGCAATGCGCAGGGTGTTGGGCTGGTCTTCTGCAGGCACCAGCAAGGACACGCCTTCGTCGGGGCGGGTGGCGTGCAGGCTTTCCACGGTGTTGCGGATGGCCTCTTCGACAGTGGTGGCTGCAGCTGCGGCTGCGGTAATTTGATGCAGGAGGCGGTGCTGCATCAAGTGCTTTTGGGTTTCTGCGAACAGGCGGGCATTGACTACGGCAATGGCCAATTGGTCGGCCAGAATGTGCAGCACCCGGACGTCTTCTTCAGTGAAGGCGTTGACTACGGTGGATTGCACGTCCAGTGCGCCGATGACCTCTTCACCCACTTTGAGGGGGATACCCAACTCAGCCCGAGTATCGGGCAGGAGGGGGTTGTAGTGGTGGATGTCGCTCTTGCGCACGTCGTTGACCACCACAGGCTGGCCGCTGGCCAGGGTTTGGCCGATGATGGAGGCCGAACCCACAGCCAGCCGGTGCTGGCGGGCTTTGAGTTGTTCGCCGGCTTCACCGGTGGATTCTTTGACCACGCCGTAGCGCCCGGTCTCATCCAGCAGGAACACGGAAGCGTGATAGAAACCAAAGCGCTCGCGCACCAGGTTGATGGCTTTGGAAAGGAGTTCGTCCAGATCCAGGGTGCCGCTGGTATCGCGGGCGATTTCGGCCGCGATTTGGAGCTGGGCAGCCCGACGCTGGGCTTCGGAGAACAGGCGGGCGCTTTCCAGGATGTTACCGATGCGCTCGGCCAGCCGAGCGACCAGTTGTTTTTCTGTAGCTGTCCACGGGGTGGCTTTGCGCAGGCGAGCCACCGCGATGGGGCGCTCACGGATGGTGATGGGCACGTCCAGCAGGCCGCTTTCTTGGGTTTCTTCTTGGGGTGTGGTGTCGGCGTTTTCTGCGGGTGCTTCTTCGGCCTGGGCTTCTGCTTCTTCCACTTCCGAGGCGGCAATGGGTTGGATTTCGCCACTGCTGTCCACGCGGAAGCCCAGGGTGGTGCGCGGCTTGAGGAAGCGTTCCCAACTTTCCTGGCTCAATTGGGCGTATGCCCGGCGGGCGGCTTCCAGTGCACGCTCGGTTTCCTGGAAGAGGCGGGCGTTTTCCAAGGCAATGGCCAGCAAGTCGGCCACAGACTGCAGGGCTGCGATGTCTTCAGGTGAGAAGGTGAGGTCGGTGTTGCTGTGCACGTCCAGCACGCCCAGGACGGTGTCGCCGCTTTTGAGGGGGAAGGCGGCCTCCGCGCGGGTGCGGCTGAGGTCTTCCACAGGGTGGGGGTGCTGGGCGCCGTATTGGGCAATGTGCAGGCGGCCGGTGGAAGCAGTTTGGCTCACCGGGCCTTCCATGCCGATGGGCAGTTGGTAACCTTCTGCCAGGAGTTTTTCCGCGGCTTTGCCGTTTTGGGTGTAGGCCGCGCGGAGGCGGGTGGTGCCGCTGGCTTCGTCGTTCAGGAAGAGCCCAACATGGTAGTAGCCGTAACGCTGGCTGATGAGGCGGGCGGCGTGGGTCAGCAGTTCGTCCACTTCCCGCAGGGTGGTGACTGCACGGCCAATTTCGGTCGCGGCCTGAAGTTGGGCTGTGCGGCGTTGGAGTGCCAGGGTGCGTTCTTCCACTTGCTGGGTGAGGTTGGCGCGGGCCTCTTGGATGCGGTCGGCCATGAGGTTGAAGGTGTGCGCCAATACACCGATTTCGTCGTCGCGGTCTTCGGGAAGACGGATGGTAAAGTCACCCTCGGCAAAGTGCTGGACGCTGGCGGTCAATTCTTTGAGGGGGTTCAGCACCACGCGTTGGGTACCCAGGGTGCCCATGATGGTGACGAAGATTCCCAAAAGGGCCAGGATGGCGGGCAAAATAGCAATGCGCAGGTAGAGCCGCGCCATGGTTTTAGACGAGAGCAGATATTCGCTGTTGGCCTTGAGTAGCCGCTCGTAGTCGTGGATGTACTGCTCGTAGGATTCTTCCAGGTATTGGAACCGCACTTTGGCCGAGGGCCAGTTACCAATTTCGGCTTGGCTGATGATGCCTTCAGAAAGGTTGATGATCTTTTTCAGTTGCGGGTAGGCTTCTTCAGCAACTTGACGGGGGGCTGCATCTTTCGGCGCGGCCGCGATGAGTTGTTGGAGCTCGGCTTGGTCTTCCTTGAGTTGGTCAATCCACGGGCGGACGTTTTCTTTGAGGTAATTCACGTCCTGCGCGGCGTAAGAGCTTTGGAGGGCTTCCAGGAGTTTTTGAGTGTGCAAGATGACGCGCGCGGTGCTGGCATCCATGCGCAGGACGATTTGCTGGTTTCGGGTGAGTTGCCACCACTGGTAACTGAAGTAAATACTGGCTGCACCCGCAAGGGCAAAAATGAGCGAGAGCGCCAGCGCGAGGAGGCGCAGACGCCGTTGGATGGAGGTAGTGGAAGCCTGAGTAACTTCGAGTTCGCTGTTTTTCATGGGGCTACTCCGCGGCCTCAGGAACCGTCAGGCGGATTTCTGCTTCGGTCAGGTTGAGGATTTCCCGTAGTTCGGTTACAGCGGTTTGGATGACGGTGTCGAGGTCCAAGGTGGCGCTCACTTGTTCGGTCACTTGGGAAATTACGCGGTTCTCTTCAGCGATGCGGCGGTGTTCTTCTGCAAGGTAGAGGTTTTCCAGGGCTACCGCGATTTGGGCGCCTACCTGGGTGGCAAATTCGCGCTCTTCATCCGTCCAGGGGTGATCGCTTTCCAGGGTAATTTCGCCAATGGGCGCGTCGTAGAGGGTGATGGGCACCTTGAGGATGTGCAGGGTGGGGCTTTCTTCCGGGCTGTGGCCGTTGTCGTCGCCCACGCTGACTTCCAGGGTTTCTTTGTTGAGATGCTGGGCGGCCTGGAAGAGGGTCTGCCGTCGGCTGGCGGCCAACTCGCGCAGGCCACGCTGGGCTTCCTGATACAGACGGGCGTTTTGCAGTGCGGTGGCCACACTATCCACGATGTTTTGCAGCACCAGCAGGTCGTCTTGGTCAAAGGCCTGGGGCTTTTCGGACTGCACCGTCATGGCGCCCAGAACTTCGCCGCGGCTGATGATGGGGAGGGCGAGTTCGGTGCGGGTGAGGGGGAGGTGGGGGTTGGCAAAGCGTACGGGCTCGTCGCCGACGTCCATGGCAATGCGGGGTTGGCGGTTGCTGATGCACCAACCAATCATGGACGTCCCGCCGATGGCCAGCCGGTGGCCTTCGGCAAGCATTTTTCGCCCGGCTTCGCCCGTGCCTGCCCGCAGAACCGCGTATTCCCCGCGTTCGTCCACCAGGAAGATACCCACATAGTAGAGGTTGAACCGCTCGCGCACCAGGTCCACCACTTGCTGGAGCAGTTCTTCGGGGTCCAAGATGGTGTTGATAATGCGCATGATTTCGCTTGCGGTGTGGATTTGTTCCACACGGCGCTGCAAAATCTTACTTTGGCTTTCCAGGCGGCGGCGTTCTTCTTCCAGCACGACGTTGAGGGCCTGGCTTTCTTCCAGGACGTTTTCCAGGTGGCGGCGGTAAACGCCCACTGCGCTGAGCACGGCCGCGGCCACGCCCAGCAAGGTAAAGCCGGTGCGCCGCCATGCCGTGGCTTGGAGGCTGTCCACTAAGTAGGCGTTGGGCGGCGGGGGTAGAATGCCGTGGCTGAACCCATAGCCCAAGGCAAAGTGCACGCCGATGGCGGCGAACACATTGAGGAAGTTGTAGGGCTGGGGCAGCAGCAACACGCCGATGGCCATTGCCCCGAAGAGCCAGATACGGCCGTCACCTTCCAGACCGGTGGAGAGGTACACCACCACGGCCACCATGTAGAGCATGAACACCAACCCTACTGCACGGAAGGCGTAGGTGTGGGGCACTCGGCGCAGCAAGAGCAGGACGCCCACGAACAGGGCTGACCCAATGTAAACCCCAGCCTGGAGGATCAAGCCGGTCTGTGCCGCACGATAGGCGTTGCTGATGGCCAGCGGGACGGCAACGACAAACGCGACCAGCAACAGCACGTTGAGCACGCGTTCCCGAAAGGCTTGAATGACGTTGGTTTGAGCAGTTGCCGAGGACGTGTTCATGCGTCTTCTCCTGCCGCGGGGGAATCATCGCGGCTGCCATCACCGTTGCCGCCGAGGTCTGCGGGGGGTGTCGGTGTCAGGTTGATGCGAATGGTGCCCCGCCGTGCCGAGAACGTGCTTTGCAGGCGGCGGATGGTGGTATCGAGCAGGTCTTGAATGTCGCCTGAGCGGCGCATGTGTTGGCTGATTTCAAACAAGAGGTGCTCACGGCGATATACGCGTTCTGTCCGGGCCAGCAGTTGCATCCTGTTGAGGAGCAAGGCCACGGAGTTGGCCAGTGCGGAGACCAGTTCCACATCTTCTTCCCGGAACCGGTTGGGTGTGTGCAGGTCTTGCAAGACCAGTGCACCAATCAGTTGGTCGCCGGAGAACATGGGCACCCCTAACCACGATTGCGGCACTTCGCCGATGGATTTGATCTTGATGCCCTGGGCTTGGGCGGTTTCCACCAAGTTTTCGTTGATCAGCAAGGGTTCGCGCTGGGTAAGAACCCGCGAAACCAACCCTTCGCCCAGTGTAAACGGCGGAATTTGGATTTGTCCCACGCCTTGTTCGTAGGCGTAGGGGATTTCGACGGTGCGGCGCAGAGGGTTGTAGAGGGCAACGATGAGGCCGATGTCGCCGAAGATGTTGGTGATTTCCTGGTGGAGGGAGGCGTAGAAATCTTCCACCGATGTTTCTGCGGCCAGACCTTGCAACAGCCGCACCAACACCTGGAATTCAGTGAGGCGGCGCTGTGCGTCTTCCAGTGCGTTGATCTTGGCCAGGGTGGCGCTGATGATTTCGGTGAGGAGGACGTAAGGTTCCACCCGGCTGGGGGTGAAGGCTTGCGGAGCCTCGCTGCCCAGGAAGAGCAAGGCAAAGGGGATGCCTTCGTCGTAGATGGCAATGTAAGTGCCTGACGTGCACCCCAGCGCCCGCCCCGCGTGGACCAGCCCCTCGGGCACCATGTTGGCCAGCAGCAGGTTGTCTATGATCAGAGGGCGAGAGGGCGGAATATAGCGCTTGAGGATTTCCTGGGAGATGGGGATTTCAATTTCGGGGTCTGCCAGCATTTCGCTGCCATCGGCCAGGTGGGCATAGCGCAGGCGATAGGGGCTGTGGATGTCGTCACGGATGAAGATCGCGCTGGTAAAGGGCAGATTGTCGATGGCTTCGGTGCTGATGGACAGCACTTCGTCGCGTTTGGTGGCCTGGATGAGTTTGTGGCTGGTGCGGTATAGCAGTTGGGTTTCTTCCAGGCCGGCTTCTGCCCGTTGGCGCAGGCGGGCGTTGTAAAGGGCTGCAGCCAATTGGCTGGCCAGGGTTTGCAAGGTGGCGATGCTTTGTTCGTCGAATGCGTGGGGGTTTTTGCTTTGGACGTCCAGCACACCCAAGACCCGATCGCCCACCATGATGGGAATGGCCGCCTCAGAGCGGGTTTCGGGGAGGAGCGGATTCTTGAAGTGGATTTCGTCTTCGACGACGTCGGACGCGATGCGGGGCTGGCGGTGGGCCGCGGCCCAGCCGACCAGGGAGTGCCCGCCAACGGCCAGACGGTGCCCCTGGAGCTTCATTTGCTCGCCAATGGGGCCGGTGGATTCGGCCAGGTTGGCGTAGCGCCCTTCTTCGTCAATGAGGAACACCGATGCGTGGTAGTACTGCGGGAAGCGCTCGATAATCAGGTTGACCGTGCGCTGGAGGATTTCCGAGAGGTCGGTGGCAGAAGTCGCCAGGCGGGCCACTTCGGACGCAGTGCGGATTTGCAGGGTGCGCTCTTCCACCTGCTGTTCCAGCGAGCGGTAGAAGTCCACAAGTTCGTCGGCCATTTGGTTGAACGTGTAAGCCAGCAGGCCGATTTCGTCGTCGCGGTTGACGCTGGCGCGGGTGTTCCAATCACCCTCGGCAAAGCGGCGGGCGCTTTCGGCCATTTCCAAAATGGGGCGGGAAATGCGCGAAGTCGCAATCCAGATGATGGCCGCAAGCAAAAGCGCGGTAATGAGCAGCAGGCGGGTGGTGTAAGGCGCTAACTCGCGGGCTGTGGCCGAGAGCATGGTTTGAGGAATTTCCAACCCCATGGCCGCGTTGAGTTGAGGCAGCCATTGGGCAACGGCAAACGTGGATTTGCCGGTCACAGGCGAGTTGTACGTGCCTTCGATGATGGTCGCCTGGCCTGAGACTTGTTTAGTCAGGAACTCGGGCGTTTTCCAGGTGATGAGTGCGTTGGTGCGGGGGTCAATGCTGAGATACGTGCCGTCATATAAAACGAAAAAGGCGCGGCTATTGGGATAGCGTTGCCTTAGTTGTTCCAGCGTGCGTTCAATTGTGACTTCTTCGGAGATGCCGATGACGTAGAGCTGTTTGTTCGCGACAAAATCGTAATAGGGCAAGATGGTCACCAGCACCCCTTGTTTTGGATAGATGGGGGTCAGGTTGTAGATGATGGCATGGACACTGCCGTAAGGGTCTGGGGCAAAAAGTTGGGTTGTGACCTCGCTGCCGCTTTTGATCCACGGTAGGCCGACGGCCGCGTTTTGACCTATGCTTTCGATGACTTGCGAGAGCGGCGAGTTCCCCAGGCCCTGGTTTTCCCATTTGGGGTTGGTGCTGGCCAAAATGCGGTAATCCGCATCAATCACAAGGTATTGGTTGAAAATGGGGTAGTCTTTGTAGCGGGGGATGCTTTCAAAGGCGTAGAGGATTTCGTGTTTTGAGCGGGTGATGGCAGATTCCGAGGCTGTGGGTGTAATGAGCGTGTGGATGGCACTGCGTACATAATCGCGGCGGACCACAGCATCTAAACGGGCGCTTTTGGCGAGGAGCCAGGTGCTGAGGGTGCCGCGCATTTCGGTTTCGACTTGGTAGAGTTGCTGCGCGGTTTGCTCTTCCAAGAGGCGCTGGGAGCGAAGATGGACCATGTAGCCCATCAGCAACACTGGGATAAGAATAGCGGGCAGCAGAATAAGCACCATGCGGCGCGCCAGCCGCCCGCGGAAGGCCCGTTGGGGAAGGGTGTGAAGGGTGGCCTCGGAAGGCGAAGGACGGTGTTCGCTCATAAGCGGCTCCGGTTAGAGTTCCCAGACGGATTCGCCGTTGAGAATGCGGCGAATTTGGTCGGGGAAGCGGTCGGGGTCGAGGGGCTTGCCGATGAAACCATCAAACCCCGCTGCTTTGGCTTTGTTGATTTGTTCTCGGCTGGCTTCGGCGGTGACGGCTACCACCAACGTGTCTTTCAGGGTTGGGGAAGAGCGGATTTTGCGCAGCGCGGTGTAGCCATCTTCGTAGGGCAGGCGGATGTCCATGAGGATGAGATCCACCCGAGGCAGCGCGTCCGCGTATTCCACAACCTCGTAGCCGCTGGTCTTCCATTCGCAATGGATGCCCATGTAGCCCAACATGCGGGCAATGAGCACAAAGTTCGCGACGTTGTCTTCCACGACCAGCACCACGGCGTCTTCAGGGTTGATGGGCTGACGCGCAGTCTGAACGCTGTTGCCGACGCCGTTGCCGTTTCCGTTGTTCTTTTTAGAGGCTAAAGGGGTGGTGGGAGGTTCTGGAGTCATAGGCCGTCACTTTGGGGCAGGGAAGCAGCGGGACGATTAGGCACCGCGCTTGAGAAAGGTTGCAATTTGGCGCGGTAGCGCGTCCACGTCAATGGGCTTTTGGATGTACCCATCACAGCCAGCTTGCAATACGCGCTCGCGGTCGCCTTTCATCACGTTGGCCGTGAGGGCAATGATGGGGATGTGCTGCCACGCAGGGTTTTGCTTAATGCGTTTGGTAAGGGTAAAGCCGTCCACCTCAGGCATGTTGATGTCCATGAGGATGAGGTCCGGCTTGAGTGTTTCCAGGGTTTGCAGGGCTTCTTCTGCATTGCCGGCCTCGACGATTTCGTGCCCTTCGGCTGCCAGGATTCGGCGTACCAGAATTCGGTTGGGAAGGTCGTCTTCCACGTATAAGATAGTGGCCATGTGTCGTTTCCCTCCAGTATGGGGGTCCATGTTCCTATTTTATCAGAATTTGTCTAATCATAATATGACAGAAGCATTGCGCTGGAGGGATGCTTTGCAATGAAAACATTATGTAACCTTGACCGGAGCCTTTTAGAATAACAGGGTGTGGGAATTTGTCCTTTAAGGAATGGTCACTGAAAAGGTAAACAAGGAGTGTTTTGATGTTGCAGTTTGGACTTTCGGCTTCTTCTTCGCTGCGTTCGTTAGGCTTGCAAGCCGATGAGAAGACCTATCGTGTGTGTGACAATTGTGGATTTCGTTTGATGGAAGTTTGGCCGCCTACTCGGCGAACGTATCCCTTTTCTGTGGAATACTGCCCGATTTGCGGGCGTCGTCGGGATGACCGCGGGGTGTACCCGGGGCGGCGGATGAGCCGAGGCGCAAAGTTGGCTGCGCTGAGGCGCTGGTTGCGAGAGCACGATTTGGATGAGGAGCTTTTGCGCCGCCATTATCATTTGCGCCTTGAGCAATTTTTTGTGGAAGGCGCATTGTAAGTAGCTGCTTCAGCGCACGATGCACTTGGCCGCTCGGTTTTACCGGGCGGCTTTTTTTGTTGGTCAAGCCGTAAAGGAGAGGCGCACCCCGAAGCTCGCTCTGAGGTGAAAGCGCCAAGAGATTGGGTTGTTGTTAGGGTGCAAGTTGAGTGCCGTTTAAGGATAGCAGGGGTAGCGTTTTGTGGGAGAGGATAAGCGAAAAGAGAAAGCGGTCTTTTGATTTTCTGAAATCACGCTTGACTTTTCGTAAATTCGCCCGTATAATGATTTGTGTAAACGCAAGGAGGTTGCAGAATGTCTAAAATTCCTGAGAAATGTCCTTTATGTGGTGGTTCGCTTACCGTGAGCGTGTTCCAATGCCAAAGATGCGGCACAGAATTTCACGGCCATTTTTCGTTGGCGCAGCGCGGCTCGGCTTTCGACCGCCTGAATGCCGAGCAGTTGCGTTTTTTGGAGGTCTTTATTCGCAACGAAGGTAAGTTTTCTCGCATGGAAAAAGAGATGGGGCTTTCGTATCCCACGCTGCGTAACCGCCTGCGGGAAATCATCCAGGCGATGGGGTACCAGCCCGCGGCCGAGGATGCGGGCCCGCGTAAGCCCAGCCCCCAGGAACGTCAGCAGATTTTGGATGACCTGGAAGCCGGAAAACTTACCGCGGCTGAAGCCGCTCGGTTGTTGCGCGGTGAATCCCTGGACGACCGCGCATAAGTTGAGGAGGTAGCAGTATGGCAATAGGTGTGTTTCGTTCCCAATGGCCTTTGAAAGCCGGCGAAGGCGTGGTACTCCAAGTCAACGGCCCTTTGAAGGTCCAAGGCGTTGACGATGATTTGGTAACCATCAACGCGGTGGGGCAATCGCAGGCTTCCAAACCCGCGCAATGGCGCATTCAAGGCCCCTCTGCGTTTGACGTGCCCCGCTGGGCGCCAGTGGAGGTTTTGCGCACTGCGGGTCCGGTCAGCGTGGTGGGTTTGGATAGCCGTTTGCATATATCGCAAGTCTCCGGCCCTGTGGATGTGCGCGATGTGGACGAAGTGGACGTCAACGGGCTGCAAGGTCCTTTGCGCCTGAAAGGTGTTCGGCGCGCGGCGGTCATTCGCGAAATGCGTGGCGCGCTCAAGGTGGAAGGTTTGCCGCAAACCCTGCAGGCTGAAAATTTGCATGGCACGGCGTCGCTCGTCGCAGTAGGGACGCCTGCGGGCAAGCGCGTGGTGTTGCATGTTCGGGGCGCGGTGGCCTTGCTGGTGCCCGCGGAGACGCGTTTGCATGGGCGGGTGCAGGCTTCCTCGCGTTTGTTGGTGGAAACCGCTGATGCCCCGCCCGACGCTGAGGCGCTCGAAGCCGCGTGGGAGGCCGACGATCCCTCCCAGGCGTTGGAAGTTGACATTGTTGCCCAAGGCCCAGATGGTCGGGTTTACATTGGCCCTCAGCCGCCCAAGGACTGGGTCGCATCGCAAGCGCCCAGTTGGTTGCAAACGCTTTTGGGATTGTTGGGTGGCCGCGGCAGAAAAGCAGAGACCCAGACGGGCGGCACCCCTTCTGCTGAGAGCGAGACTGAAATGGCAGACAACATGGCCGAGGCCCGCCAGCGGGTGCTCCGGCTGGTGGCGGAAGGAAAAGTGACGGCTGAAGAGGCTGAGCAGTTGCTGGAGGCTTTAGAACGGTGAAAGTGCCCTTGCTGCTCATGTTGGTTTCTGGGACCTGCTGAGTGGCAGCAAGATGCACCTTGTCCTGTCGGCGCTGACACAGCGCCGGTTCCCCCTGGAGGATGGTTATGGATACTGAACGCTTGCGCATTCTCAAGATGTTGGAAGAAGGCAAAGTCTCAGCCGAAGAGGCTGCCCGGTTGTTGGATGCCCTTCGCTCATCCGAGGCGCAGCCCAAGGCTGGTGCTCAACCCAAAGGCGCGGCCCCGCGCTGGCTGCGCATCCGCGTGACCGATGCTGATGGTAGCCGCGTCAATATCAACCTGCCGGTCAAACTGCTGGATTTTGGCCTGCGGATTGCCGAACGTTTTGGCGTAACGCTCGATTCGGACGGCGATACCTGGGGTGCATTGAAAGAAGCCCTGGCCCACGGCGACGTGGGGCGCATTGTGGAAATCAAAGATGCTGAAGACGGTGACCAGGTGGAAATTTATTTGGAATGAGGCACGCCCACGCTGTCGTCTATCCAGGCCAGGTAATCTGCGCTCCCGGCAACAATGGGTAAAGCAATGATTTCAGGCACTTCGTAGGGATGCACGGCTTTGATTTCGGCTTCTAAGGCCGAAAAGCGGGCCTGGTGGGTTTTGATGACCAACAGCACTTCGTCGTCGTGGGCGATTTTCCCCTGCCAGAGATAATGCGAGCGCACGCTTGGCACAATGTTGACGCAAGCCGCGAGGCGTTTCTCTAACAAGGGCGCGGCAATTTGTTCGGCGCTTTCGTGTGAGGGGGCGGTTACGAAAACCACAAGGTGTTTGAAGTCCATAAATTCTCCTCCTGCCTTGGGGAAGGGAGGCGGAAAGGCAAGGCGGCCGCGTGGAGGGCGGCCGCCTGGATTTTACCATTGTGGTAGTGAGAAGCCTGGCGTTCCTCACCTGGGTTGCGGCTAAGCGCGTTGAACAGAGACCGCGAGGAGCCGCCTTCCGGTGGCTTAGGCTTTGGCGTCCTGGTCTTCTTCCGTTGTGGTCTCTTCGGGCTTGGCCTGGGCGATTTGCTTTGCGCCTTTAGCCGCGGTGCTCAACACATCTTTACTGGCTTTGGCTGTTTCGGCCATGCCCTTGGCGGCCTCGAGGGCGGCTTTGGCGCTGCCCTTGGTGGCGCGCAGTGCGGCCTTGCCGCTTTCGGTCATGGCTTTCAGACCGCCCTGCGCCATTTTGGCACCGGCCTTGGCCGCACCGCTGGCCGTTTGCAGGCCAGCCTTGGCGGTTTTCGCGGCGATTTTGGGCGGTGCGGCGAGCGTGCCGCGCACAGGTTTCTCGGGGATTTCTTTGACTACGTCCACGCTTTCGGCCAGGGTAGAGGCCGCATCGCCCGCGGCCTTGACGCTTTCGTTGAGGGCTTCCTGGCCGCCTTTGAACATGGCTTTGCCAGCCTCGCCCAGATGCTTGGCGCTGGCTGCGGCTTCCTGCGCGGCCACTTTGGCGCTTCGAGCGCTGGCTTGGGCTGCGGTTTGCACCACTGTGCCGCTGGCCTTAGCAACCTCGGCCGTGGCTTCCACCGAAGCCGCGGCTTTGGCTTTGGCCAATGCCAGCAGTTCCTGCGGAATGCGGAGCAAAGGTTCGCCGCGGCGGGCGCGTTCTTCGTTCAGTCTTTCGTATAGCCGAAGTTTGGCCTCGGGCGAAAGGGCTTTTTGGGTGGCTTCCTTGGCTTTGGCACGCAGGGCTTGCATTTCTTCCAGGGCTTTGCGGCAACTGGCGCATTCCTGAAGGTATTTCTCAAAAGCGGCCTTTTTCTCTTCCGAGAGCAAGCCGTCTAGATAGTCGCTCATCAGGGTTTGGAATTCTTGCTTGTTCATGGCATCGCTCCTTAGGGCGTTTGCGGGGCAGGTCAGGCAGAAGGTGAGGGCATATGGGCTGCCAGATAATCACGGAGGGCCTGGCGGGCACGATGTACCCGTACTTTGGCCGCAGAAGGCGAGATGTTGAGGGCTTCTGCAACTTCTTCCATGCTCAGCCCTTCCATCTCAAAGAGCACGAAGGCGGCTCGCAGACGAGGCGAAAGGGTTTCCAGGCCCGCAGTGATGAGGTCGTTGATTTCCTGCCGGGCAACCCAATCTTCCGGCAACACAGCCTGGGTGTCGGGGAGGCGTTCGGCCGCGTCTTCGCTGAGGTCTTCGATGGCGTCGGTCGCGGCTTCGGTCTTGCGTTGGCGCTTGCGCAAAATGTCAAGGGCTTTGTTGGTTACGATGCGGTAAAGCCACGAAGAAAGTTTGGCCTGGCTTTGGAATTCGTCAATGCGGAGATACACTGCCAGGAAGGCCTCTTGCATGGCGTCTTCCGCATCGTGGGGGTTTTGCAACAAACGGTAGGCTACCCGATACACCTGGTCGGCATACTGCTCGATGAGTTGCTCGTAAGCCGCGGGATCGCTGGCTTTGAGCGCGGCGATGAGTGCTTTTTCGTCCTCGTAGGGGTATGGGGCTGTCATTGTCGAGGCCTCCGTGCAAAGGGCGTGTGTGTTTGTGGGGAACCCGCACCCTGGCTTGGCCAGGATGCGGGTGGGAGACAAAGTTTGTTTGGTTAGGGCAGCGCCACTTGAATCAGGCTCACGCTGGTGTTGATGCTGTTGGCGCTGGCGATGATGGCGTCGTTTTCGCTGGCTATCAGGTTGGCCAAGGCCAGACTGCTGTCGCTGATCAGGTATTCGCTTTCCACAATCCGGTCGGCCATTTCGCCGATTTGCAGTTCGGTCC
>JAADCW010000104.1 GCA_013154225.1 Chloroflexota bacterium | reverse complement strand
CGCGGCTTTGAGCACCGCGGCGCGGTAGCGCTTCAGGTTGCGCTGCACGCGGCGCAGCCCCTCTTCGGCCGCGTCCAGGCGGGAGAACAGTGCTTCGATTTTGGCGACGATGCGCCGCTGTTCGGGTAGCGGGGGAAGGGGAAGCCGAATTTTGGCCAAATCACGAATACGTAAATTATTGATGTTGATTCCAGAGGACAGGCGTCGGACCGCATCTTGGTATTGGGGTGAATTCAAAAAGTATCCCACAAATTGAGCATCTACGTGAGAAGCGGGGCGTACTACAGCCAGGAAAGCCCCAAAGGCCCCCTTCCATTTACTGCGCAACATAGCCGATTTGCCAACGAGATGTTTGCTGCCGCTGGAGATGCAGATTACACTATCGCCAGGACGCAAATACTGTTCTTCTTTAGCAATAGACGCTGGCACAAAAACCAGACTGTCGTGCAAAATTAATTTCCTTTCTTGAATATTTGTTGCTCGTAATACAGGTATATACCCAGGAGAGGCAAAACTTTGGCTCACGTTTTTCTTGTAAGAAACTCCCCGAATAATCTCTGCTATATCTTCCAATTTTGTCCACACCCACCCTTCGGGCAAAGGCGTGCGTGCGTCCGACACGGTGGGCGGGGCGGCGGGGGTGGGTGGTTTTGTGGCGACGGGGGCAGGGGTCGGCGTGGATGGGTTCGGTTTCGGCATGGGTCGTCGTTTCCCAAAAATTTGGCGGGTGGGGCGGCGGGGTAGAGGCGACCCGCCGGGTCGCCCCTACGGGGATACCACCAGGGCGATGTTCAGTTCTTCCAGCAGGCGGGGAAGGTCGGGGCCGAAGAGGGTCATTGCGGCCACGCGCCCGCCTTTTTGGTAAAAGGCGCCCAGGTCCAGGTCTTCCAGGCTTACTCCGGCCTGGGTGCCGATGAGGCGCACGATTTCATCCAGCCACCAGCGTTGTTCGGGCGTGAACGTGCGGCCGGCTGCTTCTTGTTCCGCCAGCCAGTCCTGATAACGTTGCTGCACCCGTTCGGGGAAGGGCATGAGTTCATCGTCGTATTGCACCGCGTGGCGCACCAGCGCGACGATGTCGGCCAGCACACGGCGTTCGTTCACACCCCGCACGCGGTCGCGCTCCAGTTGGGCATAGGCGCGCCACAGCGCCTCGGTCGTCCATTGGGGCTGGTAGCGGGTCAGGGCTTCGGCCAGTTCGCGCACGTGTTCGTAGGCCAGCGGTTGCTTGCGGTGTGGAATGTTGTAAAGCACCTGGAGCGCGGCGATTTCGTCCTTGTGCTCCTCCAAAAAGCGGCGGAAGGAGGCCACGGTCTCGCGTGCCCGTTCGGTGGCCTGGGGGTCAAAGCCGGCTTCCAGGACATCATCCTGGCTGATGTCGTCAATAATTTGTTCGTGTTTGCGCCGCAGGTCCAGGAGCGCGTGTCGCAGGTCGGGATTGGCGGCCAGGGGACGCACGGCTTCCAGGCGTATTTCTCGCGCGGTTTTTTCCACGATGTCGGGCGGTGGGGCAACGTCCGCGGGAAGTTCCGCTTTTTCGCGGGCCCGTTCCAGCACGTGGTCAGGATCCAGCGCTTGAATCAGGGTTTTGGCGAGTTCCCCCAACGTTTGGCCGCCGGCAAGTTCGCGCAGGCGCGCGTGTTCCTGCGGGCTAAGGCGGCGCTCCAGGCGTTTGAGGCGCACAGCAAGGGAGGAGAGATCGTCTTCGTCCACAACGCCCAGGGCTGTGCGTTCCAGCAGTTTTTGCAATGGCACGCTGCGCTTGCGTTCCATGGGCTGCGGGTCGAACAGGGGTTGTTCGGTCACGCCCACCGCGTCCACGATGACGAAGCGATCCTTGATTTGGGCGTCAGGGGTCACGCTTTGCAGTTCGGTGGGGCTGACCACGCGGGTACCGCGGCCCAGCATTTGCTCGAAGAGGAGCCGCGATTTCACCGCACGCATGAACAACAGCACTTCGATGGGTTTGATGTCGGTGCCGGTGGCGACCATATCTACGGTGACGGCAATGCGCGGATAATAACTGTTGCGGAATTCTGCGATCAAATCTTCTGGTTTGACGCCGGTTACCCGATAGGTGATTTTCTTGGCGAAATCGTCGCCCTGGCCGAATTCTTCGCGTACGATGTGGACGATGTCCTCCGCGTGGCTGTCGTCCTTGGCGAAAATCAGGGTTTTGGGCACTTCGGTGCGGCCTGGGAAGAGGTCGGTGAACAGTTTTTCTTTGAAAGTGCGGATGACCGTGCGAATTTGGCTTTTGGAAACCACGGTGCGGTCCAGCGCGCTGGGGTCGTAGGGCAAATCCTCTTCCAGTTGTTCCCATCGCTGTTGGCGGGTGAGGCGGTCGCGTTTGGGCACCACATACCCTGCCTCGATGGTGCTTCCCTGCTCGGTGATGCGGGTGCGAATGCGATACACCTCGCCGTCCACATTCACGCCGTCGGCTACGGCTTCCTGGCGGGTGTATTCCATGACCAGATTTTGGTTGAAGAAGCCAAAGGTGTGTTTGGAAGGCGTGGCTGTCAGGCCAATGAGGTATGCGTCGAAATATTCCAGCACCTGCCGCCAGAGGTTGTAGATGGAGCGATGGCATTCGTCAATGAAGATGAAATCGTAGTATTCGATGGGCAGGTTAGGGTTGTAAACCACCTCTTTGGGCGGATCTTTTTCAAGGCGTTCCCCCAGCGCAAAGAGGGAAATATCTTCGATGGTGGGGTCGGCCAGATCAGGCTCTCCGCGCAGGATGGAGTAAAGGCGCTGGATGGTGGTGATGTGCACCTTGCTGACGGGGTCGGGGGTGTTGGATCGCAGGTGCTGGACGTTGTACAACTCGGTGAACTTGCGCCCGTCGTCGGGGGTAATGAACTGGTCGAATTCGCGGAAGGCCTGCCGCCCAAGATTGTTGCGGTCCACCAGGAAGAGAATGCGACGGGCCTTGGCGTATTTGATGAGGCGATAGGCCGCGTTGACCGCGACAAAGGTTTTGCCCGCGCCAGTGGCCATTTGGATGAGTGTGCGCGGTTTGTCCTGGGCGAGGGAAGCCTCCAGCCCGCGCAAAGCCCGCACCTGGGCTTCCCAGAGGATATCTTCGGGCAGTGGAATTTCGGGAAGCCGACGCAAACGGGCGCGCAAAGTGTCGGGTTCCTGAATCCATGCTGCCAAGGTTTCCGGACGATGGAAGGCAAACAGGGGGCGGGAACGCGGGGCTGGGTCGCGGTTGTCGCGGAACAGGACTTCCTGCCCGTTGCTTTCGTATTGAAACGGCAATGGAAGGGTGATGTGAGGCAGGTCGGGATGCCAACCGGTTGCATATTCGTTGGCCTGCTCTGCCACGCCTGAGAGGGTGTGCCCTTCGGGTTTGGCTTCCAGCACGCCCACGGCCTGGGGCTGCCCCTCGACTTGTACAAAGAGGACGTAGTCGGCTTCGCCCCCTTCTACGGGGAACTCGCGCACGGCCACCCCAGGCCCGGCATAGACGTTGAGGCGCTTGCGGTCCTGGACTATCCAACCGGCGGCTTCCAGTTGACGGTCAATTTTTTCGCGAGCGAGGGCTTCTGGGTCGGGCATGGGCATTCTCCCCGCTCCCCCAAAGGGGATGAAGGCAAGCAGGCGTTTTGTGTACCATGATTATACCGCTGGTTAATCAAAACCACCTTCACGGGGGTGAAGGTGGTGGATGTGTTGCTGCCGTCACTGCCACAAAACGCGGTCACAACTCGGCGGGCGCAGGTTGTTGGGGCAGGTCGAAACGAAGCCGCGTTTGGTTGCGCAGCCGGTCGAAGGCTCTCAACACGTCGGGATCGAAAAGATGGCGTCCTTCTCGACGGAAATAGGCTTCAATACGATGCGGGGGCCACGCTTTGCGGTAAGGCCGCTCGCGGCTCAACGCGTCCCACACATCAATGACGGCGAAAACCCGCGCAGAGAGGGGAATTTGGTTGC
>JAADCW010000137.1 GCA_013154225.1 Chloroflexota bacterium | reverse complement strand
GGGAAAGTCTGCAATTTTTGCGCTGTTTGGGGAGCAATTTGGAGATGTGGCAGCAAATGTTCCCATGTCCAATGGTTGGCTTCCCCACCCGCCCGGGTTTGGTGGTTTTCTTCAGCGTTTATGGAAGTTTGCTTTTCAGGGTTAACGTGGTTAAAGTGGGGGAAGTTTTTGGCCGAATCGGAGGGCAAGTTTTGGCCAGGCTGCGGGAAATTTTTGGCTGAGCCGGGGGCATCTTTTGGCGGTTCTGAGGGAAATTTTTGGCGCGTTTGGGCGTTACTGGTTGAAGAGCCGGGGGAAATTTTTGGCGGTTTTGTTTCCGTGGTGTTGGACGTCAAGGAAAGGGCCGCGAGGGCCTGGAGCGCGCGAGGCAACACCTGCTCTGACGCTGGTGCCGAAGCGTCGTGTGTGGCCAGGGCTTCGGAGGGGACAAGGGAAGTAAGAATCTCCTGGGCTCGGGTGCTGTCTCCTTGACGGTGCGCGCTCTGGAGGTTCTGAAGTGCCGTGAGGTTGTCGCGCTGGATGCAGACGGCCAGCGCGTGGAGCGCGAGGTCGTAAGCTGCTTGGTCAGTGGGTGTTAGCGGTTCCAGGGTTTGGACGTAGAGAGGGAAGGTATTGCCGCGGCTCGCTGCCCGATGCAGGAATGCGGCTTCTCTCGGGTCGTCGCGTGTTGGCGCGGCGGGTGTGGCCGTTTGAGGGATGAGATCACGCCCGTAGCGGGCTTTCTTCAGCCCTACCCATCCAGCGACCTCGCGGGTGGTCACGTCAAGCACACGGAAGCCGTTGGCTGCCATGTGTCCTTGGCGTTGGGCGCGATGGCGGGCAACGAGGTAGAGCCAGGCCACGGTGTGGCCCAGGATGGGTAGGTGATGTTCGATGAAATACCAGGAGATGAACAGTTTGCCTTCGCTGTCAATCAGCGAGGTTTCCAACAGTTCTGCCATGCCGAGCACTTTGGCAAAGGTTTCGCTGGGCAATCCTGCCCCTCGCAGGCGTTCTCCCACGGCCGCGCGCAGGCTGGTGGGGCGGTCGGGCGCGGGATCCGTTGGTGCCGTGGCCCTGGCTGGCGTGGGTGCCAGCAGCGATTGAGGAGGCTGTTGCAGCGCGTGGGCCAGCGCGGCTACAGGATCGGTTTGCAGGCCGTAGGCTTCCAGCGCGGCCAGGACGTGTTCGCGGTCCGCGGGGGTGAGGGGCAAATCCGCGGTAAAGATATAGCGGTTGGGCGCCTGGCGGTGAGCGTCGCGATGTCGGTTGCGTTCCACAGTGACCAGCGGCGCGAGCAAACCCTGGTTGAGGATGTTGTTGATGGTGCGTTTGGTGAGGTGGCTCCAATGAGCAAGGGACGCGCGCGGCACTTCCAGGGCCTGCCCGGGGGGAATGCGTTGGCCAGGACCATAGGGCGCGACGTTGGCCAGGAAGTAGGTCTGACGCAGCGCCACGTACAACCAGCCCGCGCGTGAACCTAAATAGGGCAGCCAACGAAGGAAATAGCCAGGCACGAAGACCACTCGTTGGGATTGGAGGAAGGCATCGCGCAGGCGCAGGCTAAGGGCCTGGAGGTCCAGGCCTGCCTTGGTTGGTTTTGCAGGGGAAGGTGTAGATTTTGCGTGTGGTTCCGCGGGAGAGGGCGTTTCCAAGCGGGGCGATGGCTCGGAAGAATCTTCTTGGGCTTGCGGAACAGTTGTTCCGTTAGTTGTCGTTGTGCCGCTATTGGAAACGTCGGGTGTTGAGGCTGGATCAGCAACCACGAAGACGATTTGTACAGGCGCATTGAGCAGACCGCGCAGTTGGCGTTCCAGGGTGGAACGCAGGCGGTCGGCCAGCCAATCGCGCGCGTAGGCATTGGCAACCCCCACGGTAAGCACCTGACCATCGTAAGCCAGGGGGCGCGCGGCGCGCAACCAGGCGTCGAAATCAGCCCGGTTGATGGTGTAGCGCAGTTGCCCAAGGGCTTGTTCCCAGGCTTGTTGGGCCTGAGATAGCAGGGAAGTGGCCATTGTGCCTACCTGTGATGCAGGTTCCCCCGGTGGGCAGGCGACGCAGGCGGGTGAGGGATGGACGAATCCTTGACAAAACGTCCGAAACCCCTATAATAACTTCTGCACCATTTCGAAGTTTTTCTGCCCGCCTGCGCCCCTGGGATCTGCCCAACCCGGGGCGCTTGGCTTTTAAAAGCATGATGCGCGGCCATGCCATTTGCCCAAATGGCTGAGCCAGCGGCGCGTTGATTTATCCATACGGAACAATTGTTCCGTTTCGTTTCATTCCACCATCCACGCTTCCACAGTAGGCCCGCTGTCTTCCAGAAGCGCGTCCAACGCGCGGCGGGCCAGGCGGAGTACTTCCCGCGGGTTACCCTCGGAAAGCACGTAAAGGCGTTCCAGGGCTTCGGGGGTAAAGAGGGACCCCATCACCCGTCCAGCTCGGCGGGTGATTTCTTCGATGACGAAAACCAGGGTGTCGTAGTCCCACGGGTTGAGGAGATAACGCCCTGCGCCTTGCACACCCCACGAGTCCCAGGGGTGATTGAAAACTTCGTAGCCAGTGACCACCACAGTGGTGTGCTGGCTCAGTTCGGCCAGCAAATGCCCCATCGCGGGCGTGAGGCGTTGTTGCTCCAGATCCACCACCAAACCCGCGTATTGGTGTTCTAAGAATTGCAACAATCGGGCTTTGCGGGCCTGTTCTTCTTTGACGCGCGGCAAGCCCAACCCGTCGTTGATCAGTTTGAGCAAGCGGTTGGTGGTGTGGGGCGCGACGGCCAGGGCCAGGGGCGAGGGCAAATGCCCGCCGGCCAGAAAGCGCGCCAGAGACGATTTGCCGCTTCCGGGCTCGCCGTCAATGAGTACCAGCCCGGTTTCTTGCCCGTACCACCGCTGGCGCACTTCCTGATAGATGCGCGCGATTTGCGAAACGGGGATGAAATAGCGGCCGTCTGAAAAATCCTCAAAAGGATTTTCCAGCAGGCGGAGCATTTTCAGGCGCAGGGTGCGCTGTATGGCGGTCTCCATGTTTCACCTCACTGCTCCCATTATACCCCAAAATCGAGAAAATGTACATACCCAATCTCTGAGAGGGTGATTTTGATCAAAATCGCGTTTGTTGCGCGCGGTTTTGAAAAACAAACTTGCGTTTTTGCCGGGGAAGTGATATGATATAGGCAGGCGCTTGAGGCGCGAGCAACGGGGTGACGTTGTGGTGCCTGAGCGTCAGAGGAGGACGAAATGATCCTGGCAGTTTCGGCCCTGAAAGGTGGGCCCGGTAAAACGACCTTTGCCGTCAACGTGGCCGCGGGGCTGGCGCTGCGCATTAGTCGGCGCACGCCTCGACCGCGGGTGCTGCTCATTGATTTGGACCCGCAAGCCCATGCGGCTTATTGGGCTTTGGGTAAATCGCGCGGCGATCCCCTCCCCATCCCTGGCGAAGACCTCTCGGCCCATTTGTTGGGCACAGCCCAGGGGTCGCCGCTGGACATTATCCATCCTGCGGCGTTCCCTGAAACCAACAATATGGACGTCGCGCTGGTGCGCCCCCAGGGGATGGCGCAGGCTGAGCGGGTGTTGACCTCTGACCTGACCGACGGCATTTATGCGCTGGAGGAATACCTGGAACCCCTGCGGAGCGCGTACGCGGTGATTGTCGTGGATACGCCGCCTTCGGCGGGTGCAATGACCCTCAACGCGTTGGTGGCCGCGGACGCGGTGCTGGTGCCGATGGAGTTGACCAAGTTGGGGGTGGACGGCTTACGGGAAACCCTGGCCGTGATCGAGAAAGTGCGTCGTCGCCACAACCCCGATTTGCGCTTGATTGGCATTGCCCCCAACCGATGCGATTTCCGTCGTTCGGAAACCAACGATATTTACCGTTTCATGCGCCAGCAATACAAAGATTTGGTGCTGTTGCCGGTTTCGGAGCGCGCGCAAATCGCCTATGCCACTTCGCTGC
>JAADCW010000166.1 GCA_013154225.1 Chloroflexota bacterium | reverse complement strand
CCTACACTAAAGTGATGGATTACACTTTGGACCCCGACGAGCAGGTTTATGGCGCGGCAGAGCAGTGGGCTGATTTGTCTGTAACTTTGACAGCGAGCCCTACATCTCTGCATCCTGGCGACACCGCGGTTTTGACCGTGACGGTGCACAACGATGGGCCTTATCCTGCTGACGGCGTTGAAGTGGCCGTGGACCTGCCGCCAGAGGTCACCTTCCAGCGTGCCAATAGCGGCGATTACGACCCGGCCACGGGTTTGTGGACTTTGCCCGCACCCTTGGCTGTTGGCGCCAGTCAGGGTTTGGAAATTACCGTTACCGTTGCAAACCCTGGCGTGTGGGATGTACAGGCGCAGATTACCTCCGCAGGCCCCGCGGATATTGACAGCGCCCCTTCGCAGGGTTTTGACGAGGATGACTTGGCCGACGGCCAGGCAGATGACGACGAAGCGCAGGTGCAATTGGTGGTGCTGGATCCGGTGTTGCCTGAGACAGGCTTCCCGCATCGGTCGCAGGTTGCGGGTTTTACCCAAGCGGCAGTGCCTGCCGCGCGGATGGTCGGCCAGGCTGCTTTGTGGTTAGAAGTGCCTGCGTTGGGCATTCAGGCACCAGTTCAAGGGGTGCCGTTGACCAGCCAGGGATGGGATGTGTCGTGGCTGGGGGATGAGGTAGGTTGGCTGGAAGGTTCGGCTTTTCCCACGCGTGCGGGCAATACGGTGTTGGTGGGGCATGTGTGGAATGCCGACAACACGCCAGGCGTGTTCGCGGGTTTGAAGACCCTGGGCTATGATGATTTGATTGTCGTGCATGCATGGGGGCAGCGTTATGTGTATGCTGTGCGAGAAAAGCAGGTGCTTCGCCCAGAGGATGTGCGCAGTCTGTGGGCACCGCGCTCGTACGATTGGCTGACGCTGTTGACTTGTGCGGATTACGACCCGCAGGCCGACACATACCAGGCGAGGTTAGCAGTGTATGCGGTGTTGGTTGCGGTAACCCCCGACGACAACCCCTAACGGGGGAGGATCACGGTAAAACGGGCACCTTGCCCTGGCTGGCTGGAAACCACAACCTGTCCCCCGTGGGCTTCGACCAGGGTTTTGACCAGCGCCAAACCCAGGCCTGTGCCGCCCCAGCGGCGGGAGCGGGAAGTGTCTCCGCGGTAGAAAGGTTCGAAAATGTGGGGGAGATCCTCAGGGGCAATGCCTTCCCCGTCGTCGGCCACCCAAAGATGCACTTGATTGTCCGTTGCCTGCCATCCCAAAGTAATGTGACCGCCTTCCGCGGTGTGCTGTACAGCGTTATCCACCAGGTTGAAGAGAATTTCTTTGAGCGCGTCGGCGTCGGCTTCCACCGTGATGGCAGGGCCGGGTTCAAGGCGCACAGTGCGGTTGTGCGCCAGCAGTTGGGCTTGGGGGAGGAATTCCTGGAAAAAAGCATCCAGCGCCACAGGTTGTTTGTGCAGCGCGGTGGTGGTTTCCACTCGGGTGAGGTCGAGCAGTTGTTCGCTGAGGCGGGTAAGGCGGGTGACTTCGCGATACATGCTCTGGGTCAGGCGGGCCGCGGCCGCGGGGTCGTCTTGCGCGCCACGGAGCAGGACTTCCAGCGAGCCCTGGATCGCGGTGAGAGGGGTGCGGAGTTCGTGCGCGGCATTGGCAACGAAGCGGCGTTGCGCGGCAAACGAGGCTTCCAGTTGCGCGACCATGTGGTCAAAAGCCTGGGCTAATTGGCCAATTTCGTCGTTTTGTTGGGGAAGGTTGAGGCGCTGACTGAGGTCGCCCTGGGCAATGCGCTGGCATGTGGAAGCCATTTGCCGCAGAGGTTGGAGGGCGGCGTGGGTCATCCATAGACTGCCCAACGCCCCCAGCAGGAGCACCGCTGCGCCGCCCAGGATGAGCCACAACCGTTGGTGCCAGAGCACCTTTTGCAACCCTGCAAGGGAAGTGCTGAGTTGAATCACGCCCAGGATTTCTGCACTGCCAGGCGCACGGCGCCAGGGGATGAGCACTACCAACGTGCGTTGGCCGTTGAAGGTGGTAATGAGATCGACCTCGTTCTCGCCTTGGAGGGCGCGGGCCACGGCCTGGGGGTCGGGTGGTGGGGAAGGTGGCTCTTCAGGGAGCCGTCGGCCTGTGGCCAGGGGTTGGCCTTGCGCGTCCAGGATGAGGGCTGCGGTGTCTTTGGAGGTCAGATCCTGGGCCAGATGTTGTGCGGTCGCGGCCAGGCCCTCTTGGGTTAGTGGGGTAGGGAGCGCGTTGGTCCAGCGCGCGATGACCGGCTTGGCCTGGGCGCGTAGGCGGGAGGTGGTGGTTTCCAGGAGGAAGCGTTCAGTTTCCCACGAAAAGGCAAAGCCCAGCGCGGTTAAAAGCAATGCCATTAGCCCGACGTACATCAGGCTCAAACGCCAGTGGAGAGGGAGGTCGCGCCAGGCTTTCATGTCGCGGGTTCCTCTTCCCCCTGGGGATAGAACGCGTACCCTATGCCGTAAATGGTGCGGATGCGCCGCGGGGGTTTGTCGCCGATTTTCTCCCGAAGGTGGCTGACATGAACGTCCACCACGTTGGTGCCGCCGACGTAGTCGTAGCCCCAAATGCGGTTGAGCAGGGTCTCACGGGTGAACACCCGCCGCGGGTGCCGCATGAAGAGTTCCAGCAAATCAAATTCAGTAGGGGTGAGATGCACTGGATGGCCATTGAGGGTAACTTCGTGGGTTTCGGTGTTGAGCACCAAATCATCGCCGGCGCGGAGCACTGTGGTTTCGGGTTGTTTCCCGCGGCGGCGGAGCAGCGCCCGGATGCGCGCCAGCAGTTCGGCAAAACTGAAGGGCTTGGTGACATAGTCGTCAGCGCCCAAATCCAGACCGGTGACACGGTCGGTGATGCCGCGGCGCGCGGTGAGCATCAGGATGGGGATGTCGTTGCCTTCCTGGCGCACTTTTTGGCAGAGGGTAAAGCCGTCCATGTCGGGGAGCATGATGTCCAGGATAAGGAGGTCAAAATCGCCGCGTTGGAGGGCTTGATAGCCGGTCAGGCCATCGGGTGCAATGACGACATGATACCCTTCGTATGTCAAGCCGGTGCGCAGAAATTCGGTGATGGAAGGCTCGTCTTCGATGATTAGAATCCGGGCGTGTGGTGCTTCGGTCATGGCAACCCCTGAGCGGAAGCGAGGGAAAGCGGACAGGTGAAGGCAGTATAACACACGCGATGGGGCGGGCACAGCGGCGGGAGGTGGTGAATCCCGCCGCTGTGGGTTTAGGGCATCATGACGATGTTGTAGATTTTGTCCACCGCGCGCATGAGGTCTTTGACCGCGACGGCATATTCGGCGGCATGGCGGGCGCGGCCCTCTTGATAGGCGCGGTGGGCCTTTTGGTAGAAAGTCTCGGCCATATTGAGCACCGCGCGGGCCTCGGCGATTTCCGCGGTGTGATGGGGAACCAGGCTTTCCATTTGTTGGATCATGAGCGTAGCCCGGCGGAGTTCCCGATAGGCGCTGTCGAGCTCGAAGCCGGCGCGAAGGGCCTCGGTGCGGGGGTCGGGCGGCGGGGGTGACCCTGGCGGCGGTGGAGGTGGTGCGCCTGCACCTGGGGGCGATCCTGGCGGTGGCGGAGGAGGTGGTGCGCCTGGGGGCGACCCTGGCGGTGGCGGAGGTGGTGCGCCTGCACCTGGGGATGACCCTGGCGGCGGCGGAGGTGGTGCGCCTGCACCGGGCGGTGGGGGCGGTGTTTCAGGAGCCGCGCGATGAGGCGCGCGGTCATGGCGAGACGGTGGGGAGATCAGAGGCCAAGGCATGGCATACTCCTTTCGGAAGGGGGCTGTTAGGCCGAAGGTGGTTGGGGGCGCGAAGGCGGCGTTTGTAAGTCGCGCAGCATTTGTAAGTAGGTCTCACGGTCAATCTCGCCGCGGGCGTAACGGGCTTTGAGGATGTCTTCCGCGGTGGTGGGAGCAGATTC
>JAADCW010000181.1 GCA_013154225.1 Chloroflexota bacterium | reverse complement strand
CGGGGTGCAGGCGTTGGGCCAGCATGGCGGGGTCGTTGTCAATGCCGATGGCGGTGTGCCCCTGTTGGGCTGCCAGCGCGGGCGCGAGCGCGGGGCCGGTGCCCACATCCAGCACGCGGGCAGGTGCGGCAGGCAGGCACCAGGCGAGAAAGCGCGCCAAGGTGCGTCCCCAGCCGGTATTGGTCTGGAGTTCCAGAAAATAGTCGTGGTCGGGGGGCAGGTTCATGGCTGCGGGCGGGCGGCGGCGAGCACCGCGGCGAGGAATTCGGGGGAGGCCAGCACCGCGCGCGTGCGCGCGATTTCGGGCGCCCACCATGCATCGCCGGGGGTGTAGGGCACGGCTTCCCGCAGGCGGCGATGGGCTTCTGCGGTGCCGTTCCCCATGCGGGCTGCGGGTATTTGCCGCAAACGCAAATCAAGGGCGCGCGCCGCGGTGTAGGCTTCCACCGCGAGCACATGCGCGGTGTTGGCAATGATTTCCCGCGCGTGTCGCGCCGCGGTCATCGCGTTGGCGTTGTGGTCTTCCTGCTCGCCCGATGTGGGCAGAGAGCGGGTGCTGTCAGGGCTGGCCAAAGTCTGGTTTTCCAGCACCAGGGAAGCCGCGGTGTATTGCGGCATCATCAGGCCGGAATTCAGCCCCGCGTCTGCGGGGGTGTTCACCAGCATGGAAGGCAGGCCGTAGTTCAGGTTGCCGTCGGTCAGGCGGAAGATACGGCGCTCGCTGATGGCCGCGACTTCGCTCATCGCGATGCCGAGGAAATCCGCGGCCATGCCCACGGGTTCGCCGTGGAAATTGCCGCCGGAGATGGCGTCGTGGGGGCCAAAAATCAGGGGGTTGTCGGTGACCGCGTTGATTTCCCGTTCGATGACGTCGGCCACGAAGCGCCACGCATCGCGGGCCGCGCCTTGCACCTGGGGCGCGGTGCGCAGGGAGTAGGCGTCTTGCACCCGGCCTCCCGCGTCCATCAGGGTGCTGCCGCGGGTGAGTTCCCGCACGCGAGCCGCGACGGCTTGCTGGCCGGGGTGGCGGCGGGCGCGGTGGACGCGGGCGTCGAACGCGCCGGAAACGCCCATCAGGGCTTCCAGGCTCATGCTGAGGGTGATTTCGGCAATGTCCAGCCAGTGTCCGGCATCGTGAGCGGCCAGCGCCAGCAGCGCGGCCGAGAAGGTCGCGCCGTTGGTCACGGCCAGGCCTTCCTTGGCGCCCAGTTGCACGCGGGGGATGCCCGCGGCCTGCATGGCTTCCTTGCCGCGCATCCGCTGGCCTCGGTAGATGGCCCAGCCGGAATCTTCGGCGCGGTCTGCGTCGTCGGTGGTGAATACCAGCGCGAGGTGCGCCAGCGGCGCGAGGTCGCCGGAGGAACCCATGGAGCCTTGCGAAGGGATTTCGGGCGTGACGCCGCGGTTGAGCATTTCCAGCAGGGTTTCCACCAGCACGGGGCGCACGCCGGAATAGCCAATGGCCAAGGTGTTGGCGCGGATGAGCATCGCGGCGCGCACGACTTCCTCAGGCAACGGCGCGCCGGTGCCCACCGCGTGGCTGAGCACCAGGTTGCGGCTCAATTGCGCGGCCTGTGCCGCGGAAATGCGGCGGTCGGCAAAGATGCCGAAGCCGGTGTTGATGCCATACACTGGTTTGCCCGCGGCGAGAATGTCTTGCACCCACGCGTGGCCGCGCGTCAGACGTTCGCGCGCACCCGGCGCCAGTTGTGCGGGTTCGCCGTGACGGGCGACGGCCACGACGTCTTCCAGAGTCAGGTGATGTCCGTCAATGATGACCATGGGTTGTCGGCGTGCAGGGTTACCACCAGAGCCGGGCAATCAGCGCGGCCACCAGCGGTACGGTGAGATTGTCCACTTCGTGCAGCGGCAAGGATTCGGTCAGAGTGGCCGCCAGCGCAATGGCGGTCAATGGCGCGAGATAGGCTGTCCACGGTGCGGGGAAAACGCCCGCGGCGACGTATACGGCCAGCACAGCCGCGGCCAGCACCCAGCCGCCGAGGAACACGGCCAGACTGCCTTCCCAGGTCTTTTGCGGCGACCAGGGTAGCGGATGTTTGCCCCAGCGGCGGCCTACCAGGTCGGCGATGCCGTCACCGCCGCAGAGCAGCATGAGCGCAACCATGCCGGTGGGGGTGTCTTTCCAAAAGAGAATAGTCAGCACCACGAACGCGATGCCGTAGAAGAGGGGCCCGTGTAGGATTTCACGGCGGTCGCCGCTGCGCGACATGGCCTGCACCGCGGCGTCGTCGCGAATGATGCCCAGGCCAATGAGTGCGAACTGCACGGTAATCAGCAGGGGCACCAGCGCGGCAAGATAGCGGGCGCTGGGCGCGTCGTCGAACAGCAGCCAGCAGAGCACGAACAGAGGGCCGGTGCCAATATGGATGATTTTTCGGCTCAGGCGGCTGCTCACCCAGCCGCGTGCTGCGGCAAAATCATTGAGACGCAGCCAGAGCAGGGAAACGGCAAAGGTGATGACGAGGGCAAGAATGTTGTTGTGCAGCAAGGGTGCCTCCGTGACGGATAATTTTGGGAAGCGCGTTGAGCAGAGATTGCGAAGCCAGCGCGGTCGAAACGCGCGGTTTCCGACGCTTCGCAGCCCGGGTTACGGGGTTTCGGGCGCGGACAGAGGCGGTTCCTGGGCCTGGGGCGGCTGTTCCTTTTCTTCTTCCGGGGTGGCTTCCTGCGCTGGCAGCGCAGGCGCGTCGGGCCCCAAAGGCTGGCCGATGAAGTGCCGGTAGGCCAACACCCAGGCGCTTTCCAGATAGGTTTGCAACAGTCCCATCAGGCCTGCACTCACGAGAATGATGAACCCCATCACGAGCGCGCCCAGCACCAGGAACGGAATGATGCTGTTGGCTGTGGAGCCAAGGAAGATAATGAAGGCGATGGTTGGCACAAGGAAGACTGCCAACAAGATGCCTAACGGGATCGATATGGCCATGCGAATGACTGTCAGCAGCAGCCCGGTCAGTGTGGCTGTCCAGAAATTATTTTTGAGAATTTGCCACCCGCGTTCGAGAGCGCCGAGAATCGTCAGGTCTTCGATGATCAGGGCCAGGGTGGTCAGCATCAGGTAAAGTTCCAGCAGCCACGCGGCCGGGATCAAAAGCAGGAACAACGGAAGCAGACACAGCAAGCCGATGCCCATGGTGCCAACGATGAACGTCCCCAAACCCATCACAAAAAGCAAGACGGCAATCAGGGCGCTGCCGCCGACCACCAGATGAAAGAGCAGCATACGGCCAAAGAAGGGGCGACCCTGGGCTGCGATTTCTCCCACACTGAGCGGGCGCGGATTTTCAATGGTTGCCAGAATGCCGCGTATCAGCGCAGGTTCGGCAAAAGATCGCAAGACCATCATGAAGACAATCCATACCATGATCAAGAAGATGCTGCCGAGGGCAATGAACAGCCAGGCCTGGTCAGGTATTTGCGTTAATTGCCTGAAGAAATGCTCGACTTCCGGCGAAATATGGTCAGGGGGACCTGATTCGAGGGACTGAAAATTGAAAGTGTTGAAATTGAAGGAAGGCAGGTTGAGCCTGCCGTATGTGCCGCCGCTACAGGCTGTCAGGAAACCGAACAGCCATAAAGCGCGTTGTTTTTTGAAGATAGCCCAAGCGCGAGAGAGCATTTCCTGGTAAGGCATGGTTTTCCTCTTTTTCCGGGAGAATCTTTACTCCCATTCGATGGTCGCGGGTGGTTTCGTAGTTATATCATACACGACTCTGTTCACGCCGTCCACGTCGTTGACGATGCGCCGCGACACCTCGGCCAGGACGTCAAAGGGCAGGCGTGCCCAGTCTGCAGTCATGAAGTCGTCGGTGGTCACCGCGCGCAGCACAATGGTTTCCTGATATGTCCGCTGGTCGCCCATCACGCCCACGGACTTCACTGGCAGGAGCACTGCGAAGGCCTGGGAAACTTTGCCCGCGTCCTGCCCGGGGCCGGAACGCAGCAGGCCCGAGGCTTCCAGCG